>JAJZFE010000390.1 GCA_021798655.1 Acidobacteriota bacterium
CCCTTCAGAGGGCAGTTACGTCTTTCGTGCTATCCGAAGTAGGTACGGAACTAACGATATTGATTTGAATACTTTAGGGGTAAAAGGGGGAGGGGGAGGGAAGTCCGAAACGCGGCCTTGCGGCAGTTGTCCATATGGCGACGTGTAGAGACGAGGGTGATCGAAGGTAGACGAAAGTAGTGCAGCAGGGTTATCACTTCCGTCACGGTGGTTCGTTACAAATCATGTACTTTCATGCACTTCAGCCCTAGCTTTCGTTGTGCTGCAAGGTCTAGTATTCGTGCAGTTGCCCAGTCTCAGCAACAAAACGCATCACGCAGGCGTGGTTATCCACAGCCGGTGCGTGAGGCACAACGATGGCTTCGTGCCACGAGGTTCGACGAAATGATGCGGGCTCAAACATTCTTTGCTGCACTTTCCCTTGCCGCTGTATGCGGCGTCCTGACGGGCTGCACGCTGTCCAACACAGCGGCCCCCACCGGAAGCTCGGTGTTCCTAAGTGGCTCGGTATATGGAGGCAGTCTGCCCGTTGCGCAGGCGCACATCTATCTTTTTGCCGCGAACACGCAGGGCCTCGCTGGCCCTGGCATTCCGCCCGGACCGGGCATCCTGAACGCGGCGACCAACACGTCGATCTCGCTGCTCAAGGCCGCGGCCAACACGGCCAGCGATACCAGCGGCAACTACTATGTGACCAGCGGCACGAACGGCAGCTTCACGCTGACAGGCGACTACGCGACCTGCACGCCGGGGCAGCAGCTGTACCTCTACGCCTCCGGCGGTAACGCTGGCGCCGGCAACAACACGGCAGCCGGCATGATGGCGGTGCTGGGCGGCTGCACCGCGACGTACCCCAACGCCAATACGCACGTGAAGCTGAACGAGATGAGCACGGTAGCTGCCGCGTACGCACTGGCCGGCTACGCCTCCGATGCAACGCATATCGCTGACGACGAGGCGGTCTCCGGCAACAAGACCGCGGCGCAGGCGCAGGTCGGCATGGCCAACGCCTTTGCCAACGCCGCCAATCTGGTGACGCTGGCAACCGGCGTGCCGCTCTACACGACGCCGGGAACCAACGGAACCATTCCCACGACCACCGTCAATACGATCGCCAGCCTTCTCGCCGACTGCATTCAGTCCATCGGCCCGACGACTCCGCCGTGTGTGGATCTGTTCACCTACACGGGAACGCCGAGCGGTGGAGATACGGCCACTGCGGCTATTCGCCTGTCGCAGAACCCCGCTGGTGTCCCCGGCAGCACGGTGACGACCACGACCATGTTCAACTCTCTGCCGCAGAATGTTGCGTATACGCCGGTGTTGACTTCGGCGCCGAATGATTTCAGCCTGCCCATCGTGTTTGGCGGCCCGGGCATCAACGGCCCCAGCGGCGTGGCGGTGGATGCTGCCGGCAATGTGTGGATGCCCAACAGCGTCGGGAACTCGGTCTCCGAGTTCGTGGCCGCTGGTGCTGCCTACACCGAGACGCCCATCACGGACAGCAGCCTCAGCGTGCCCAGTGCTGTGGCGGTTGACCTCAACGGCAGCATCTGGTTGTCCAACAACGGAAACGGTTCGGTCACGGAGTTCACGCCATCGAGTGGCACCTACAAGGCAGCGTCCTACACCGGTGGCGGGCTGTCTGTGCCGGAGGAGATTGCCGTCGACGGAAAGAATAACGTGTGGGTAGCGGATCTGGCCTCCAGTGCGCTGGTGGAGTTCGCGGGTTCAGGCACCAGCTACGTTGCCACAGCGTACACGGGCGTGAACGTGCCTTATGCTGTGGCGGTGGATGCCGGCGAGAACATATGGGCCGGCGACTACGTGGATGGCACCGCGACAGAGTTCACTCCGGGAGCCGGGACCTACACTCCGACACTGTATCCGGGCACCATGAGCAACGGATACTCGGATGCGGTCGATGCTGCTGGCAGCATATGGTATGCCAGCAATGGCGATAGCTCTCTCGGAAAGTTTTCAGGCTCCGGCTCGACCTACACTTCGGCGATTTACACCGGCGGCGGTCTGAAGTCTCCCGTCAGTGTGGCTGTCGACGGTGGTGGCAGCGTATGGCTGGCGAATGCGAGCGGCAAGTCTATCTCCAAGTTCTCCAACGCGGGTAGCGCGCTGTCGCCTGCCACCAATGGGATCACCGGGACCTCCAGCGTTCCGGGCGCGACTGGCGGGCCGCTCGCCGGGCCATCCGGTATTGCGGTGGATGGCTCGGGAAACGTGTGGGTCTCCGATTCAAGCAACACGGTCGTTGAGTTCATGGGTGCGGGCAGCCCGACGGTCGTGCCGCTGGCTACAGCGGTGAGCGTGAACAAGCTGGGCGTGCAGCCTTAGCGCGGAGTCAACGTGCCTCGCGGGCCGGGTGTCTGTCGCGCCACACGCGATAGACGCCCCACGCGGCGGCGGTGCAGTTGTCCATGATGCGGCCATCGAGCAGCATCTCTTCGAACTCCTGCACGGCGACTTGATGGACGGTCATGTCGCTCTCTTCGGCTTCGCGGTCGGTCTCACCCTGGGTCAACCCCTCGGCGAGGTAGACGTGGTGTAGCTGTCGCAAGATGCCGTAGCCGATCCACAGGCTGGCGAGCGGTGTCATCGTTGCCGCGCGGAGGCCCGTCTCTTCGGCAAGTTCGCCCCGCGCCATCGCTTCGGGGTCGGCGTCGGCGCTCTCCCAGCCGCCTTGCGGCAGCTCGAAGTAGCTGGCGCCGACGGTGTAACGATACTGTCGCACAAGCCACAGCGCATCTCCCTCGGCCGTGTGCGCGAGCGGAATCACGATCACGGCGGGGTCTTTGTCAACGACGCCGTACACGCCCGGCCTGCCGTCCTCATACTCCAGAATATCTTCGCGGACACGCGTCCATCGGTTGCGATAGACCTCGCGGCTGCTGATGGTTCGTATCATCGTCTGGTTTCCTCACCGTCGATGTTACGCGATGCGCCGCAAACGGTGTAAGGTGAAGAACGCCACTGTTTTGCAACACATGCAAGGAGCGCTCGACTGGTTATGAAGCCTACCGAAGGACGCAAGCGAGTCGTCATTGAAGAGATACAGCCCACGGTGAACGCGGGCCGCTACCCCGCCAAGCGCATTGTTGGCGACGAAGTTGTCGTCACGGCTGCGATCTTCGGCGACGGGCACGATCACCTGGCCGCGCGGCTGCTCTTCCGCCACAGCTCCGAGCGCACGTGGCAGGCGCAGTCCAGCAGCTTCCGCGAGCTTGGCAACGATCTCTGGTCGGCCTCGTTCACGGTGGATCGCATTGGCCTGTGGTACTTCGCGATTGAAGCCTGGGTGGATCACTTCGATACCTGGCTGCACGATCTGGATAAACGCCTGGCCGCGCAGAGCAGCTCGGACCAGAACATTCCGCTAGCACTGAACATCGGCGCGGCGCACCTCGACACGCTCGCCGGCCGCGCACGGAGCGACGACAAGAAGACGCTCAAGGCCGCTGCGCTCGACCTGCGCGCGCTCGCTGCGAAGAACCTGCCGGTGTACGAGGGCTTCGCGATGCCGGACATCGTCCCTGCGGATATCGTGGCTCTCGCAGCGCAGTATCCCAACCTGCCCTTTGCGACGCGGTCGGTCGGCGAGCTGCCGCTCTGGGTCGATCGTAAGCGCGCGCAGTACTCCAGCTGGTACGAGCTGTTTCCGCGCTCCTGCTCGCCGGTCGAAGGGCAGCACGGGACACTGCGCGACGTGGAAGCGCGGCTGCCGGAGATTGCGGCGATGGGCTTTGACGTTCTGTACATGCCGCCGATCCATCCCATCGGCGAGGCCTATCGTAAGGGCAGGAACAACTCGGTCACGGCGGAGCCCGGAGACGTTGGCAGTCCCTGGGCGATCGGCGGGCAGGAGGGCGGGCATACAGAGATACTGCCTGCGCTGGGCACCTTCGCCGACTTTGACTCGCTGCTGCGCGCGGCCCGGCACAACGGCATGGAGCTGGCACTCGACATCGCGTTCCAGTGTTCGCCCGACCATCCGTGGGTGCGGGCGCATCCGGCCTGGTTCACCCTGCGGCCCGACGGTACGATCCAATACGCCGAGAATCCGCCGAAGAAGTATCAGGACATCTATCCGCTCAACTTCGAGTCCAGCGACTGGCGCGGGCTCTGGGAGGCGCTGTACAAGGTCTTCAAGTTCTGGGTCGACCGCGGCGTGCGCATCTTCCGC
>JAJZFE010000074.1 GCA_021798655.1 Acidobacteriota bacterium
GTGGCGCGCGTGGCGGCCGGGCCACCCATGCGGAAGAACATGGGCACGGCTTCGTCGATGGGCAGACCGCCCAGCCAGCTATGCGCGCCGCACCAGCTGACCAGCGCCGTGATGGAGAGCGGGACGCTCGCGGGGAGATTGTCGCGGAGGTGGTGCAGGACGGCGGCGTAGAAGTCGCGCTGGCTGGCGGTTGCGTCGAAGTCCACCTGCACGGCGCGCACGCCGGGCAGCTGCGCGGCGAGCGCAATCGCCTGCGCGGTGCGTTGTGCGAGGTCCTGGGTGGGAACAAAGCTGGAGGCGGCTTCGATGCGAACGACGGCCACGAGCCATGTGCCCGGAGCGACGCGCAGCGGCTGTCGGCGCGGGCGGACGACGAGGTCGCGGTCGAGCAGCACCTCGCGGGCGAGGAAGGCGACGCCGGTGCGCTGCGGGTCGAGCGTGGTGAGGTCTTCGGGCGTCTCCCACGCCCACAGCATGAGCGGCGGCTCGTGCTGCATGGCGGCCGCGGGCAGCGGCTTCACGCGCGCCCGATGCCGCTCACGCACCAGCAGACCCATCGCGACGAGCGCGAGAAGGATGACCGGCAGCAGCGATCGGAGACGGCTCGACATGACGCTACTGTATCGCGCAACGCGTTAGCGCGCGGCAGCGAGCGGTTAGCGCGAGCGGGTCTTTGCCGACGGCGCGGGCGGCGGGTAGTTGGCCTTGCGCTTGGCGGGCTTGACGATGGCCGCCTCGGCTTTGACGGCGGCGGGGTCGAGGATGCGGTGCGTCTCGACGGCATCGGCCAGCGCGTACTTGAGCTGCTCGATGCCCTCGCCGGCGACCGCGCTGATCTGGTAGAGCGGCAGCTTCCTGCGTTTGGCGAAGGCGGTGAGCTTCTTCAGCTTGTCGGGGTTGGCGGAGTCGATCTTCGAGGCGACGAGAATGGTCGGCTTGGCCGCGAGCGTGGGGTCGAAGGACTTCAGCTCGGCGGTGATGACGTTGTAGTTGGCGACGGGGTCGGCGGTCTCGCCGGGGGCGAGGTCGGCTTCGGCGGCGATGGCGGTGTCGGAGACGTCGATCAGATGGCAGAGGACGCTGGTGCGTTCGATGTGCTTGAGGAACTGGACGCCGAGGCCGGCGCCGAGGTGCGCGCCTTCGATGAGGCCGGGCATGTCCGCGACGGTGAAGCTGCGATCGAACGGGGCCTCGCCGATCTGCACGACGCCGAGGTTGGGCTCCAGCGTGGTGAAGGCGTAGTTGGCGATCTTCGGCTTGGCGGCGGAGAGGCGCGAGATGAGCGTGGATTTGCCGACGTTGGGAAAACCGACGAGGCCGACATCGGCGAGCAGGCGGAGTTCGAGGCGGTAGTTGCGCGCCTCGCCGGGGCGGCCGAGCTCGTGCTCGCGCGGGGCCTGGTGGGTGCTGGTGGCGAAGTGCTGGTTGCCGCGTCCGCCGCGTCCGCCGCGGGCGATGACCAGCTCGTCGTTGGGGCGGGCGAAGTCGTGGATCAGCTCGCCGGAGTCATCGTCGTAGAGCAGTGTGCCGACCGGCACGTTGAGCACGAGGTGTTCGCCGGAGGCGCCGGACATGTTGGAGCCTTCGCCGTGGCCGCCGCGCTCGGACTTCCACTCCGGGTTGAAGCGGAAGTGGACGAGGGTGTTGTGCGAGAGCGAGCTGCGCATGAGGATGTCGCCGCCGTGGCCGCCGTCGCCGCCGGAGGGACCGCCGCGCGGTACGAACTTTTCGCGACGGAAGGCCATACAGCCGTTGCCACCGTCGCCGGCCTTGATGCGGATTCGTGCTTCATCGATAAACATGGACGGACCTGGAACCTCTGGCACGCGGAAGCGCACCACCTTTAAGTGTACAGACTTGTGCGGTCCGACAGCGCAGCGGAGTTTTCATGGAGTTTTCAAACAATCTGCGTCAAAAGCGCCGGATTGTGCGACGACGGCTGATAGACTCGATTTTTACCAAGTTCCCAGACCCCGCCAGCCGACGCGCCCCCAGCGCGACAGGCGTTCTATTTGGACAAGGCAGGGATGCAGCGGGATTGACAGGATCGCGGCACCGAGACCGTTCCGGGCCGTAGACCAGATCGCCTGGGATAACGATCAGGCAAGCACGAAACGAAGCAACGATTCAGGAGGCGCGTATGACCCTACAAGGCAGACTCAAGCTGCTGGCAGCAGCAACTATTTTTATTTTCACCCTGGCGACAGCAGGCAGTGGCACAGCCGCCGCGCAGACCGCCGTGGACGGCGCCGTCGCAGGCACCGTGGTGGACACCAGCGGAGCCGCCGTTCCGAACGCGGCCGTGGTGGTGCACAACACCCAGACCAACGCCGACACGAAGCTGAACGCGGACAGCAGCGGCTACTTCCGCGCGACGCGCCTGGTGCCCGGCGACTACACCGTTTCGGTGGTGGCGACGGGCTTTTCGGGATATGAGGCTGACCATGTGATCGTGGAGGTCGGCAAGCTGACCGAGGTGACGCCGAAGATGGGCGCAGCCTCCGCGACGGCGACGATCGATGTGACCTCCGACGCGCCGGTGATCAACTCCGAGAGCAGCGACTTCACCACGGAGTTCAATCCCGAGGCGCTGAAGTCGCTGCCGATCAACGGCCGCCACTGGACCTCGTTCGCGTTGCTGGCGCCGGGCGTCACGCTGGGCAACAGCGCGTTCGGGCTGGTGACGTTCCGCGGCGCGAGCAACCTGCAGAACAACTTCCTGGTGGACGGCTCGGACGACAACCAGTCGTTCCAGTCGGTCGAACGCGGCTACACGCGCGTGGGCTACTCCACGGCGGAGGACGCGATTCTGGAGTTCCAGGTGCTGACGTCCAACGTGCCGGCGCAGTACGGTCGCGCGGTGGGCGGCGGCGTGAACGCGGTGACGCGTTCGGGCGGCAACACGTTCCACGGCGATGCGTTCGAGTACTACCGCGACAACGACTTCGGCGCGACCAACCCCTTCAACACGCTGGTGGTCGCGGGCCCCGGCGGCGTGGGGACGCAGACCATCCACATCAAGCCGAAGGACAAGCGCCACCAGTACGGCGGCAGCTTCAACGGCCCCATCATCCACGACAAGCTCTTCTTCCTGTACGCGTTCGACCAGCAGAAGCGGAACTTTCCGGTGATCGCCGTGCCGACGCCGCAGTTCCTGCAGGCAACCAACGCGGCGGTGAACAACTGCAAGGTGGCCGGCGGCACCACGACGACCGACGCCGTCACCTGCGCGGAGGACCGCGGCGTGAGCGCAGCCAACGTCGCTGCGGCGCTGGCGTACATCAACGGACAGAGCGGCGTGGCCCCGCGCTTTGGCGACCAGATTCTGAACTTCATGAAGCTGGACTACAAGATCAACGACCGCAACAACGCGAGCCTGATCTACAACCGGATGCGCTGGGACTCGCCGAACGGCATCCAGACCAACCCGGTGATCCGGCGCGGCATCACGTCGATCGGCAACGACTACGTGAAGGTGGACTCGATCATCGGCAAGATTGATACGGTGCTGACGCAGCGCGCGACCAACGAGCTGCGCGCCGAGTATGCGCGCGACTTCGAGACCGAAAACGGCAACGTGCCGCTGGCCAACGAGCCCACCACCACCGCCGGGGGCCTGCCGCCGGGCGTCTTCATCGGTACGAATGGAACACTCTCGCTGGGCAGCCCCTACTACGTTCCGCGCTCCAGCTACCCGACGGAAAAAGAGACCGACCTGATCGACAACGTGACGCTCGCGCTGGGCAACCAGACGATCACGGTGGGCGGCGAGTATCGCTGGGCGCAGGACAACGTCACCGACGTGGACTACGAGCACGGCCTGTTCAACTACGCGCAGCTGGCGGACTTCATCACCGACTTCGCGCACACCGTGGGCGGCAGCGCGAACGTGGGCTGCGACGCGTCGCGCGATACCGGCACGGGCAACCTGCCCTGCTTCACCACGGTGCAGCAGGCCTTCGGCCACCCCACCTTCGTCTTCCACACCAACGAGTACGCGGCGTACGTGCAGGATGACTGGAAGCTGCTGCCGTACTTCACGCTGAACCTGGGCCTGCGCTACGACTACGAGCAGCTACCGTCGGTGCAGATCCCCAATGCGAACGTGCCGCTGACCGCGCAGATGCCCAGCGACAAGAACAACATTGCGCCGCGCATCGGCTTTGCGTGGGATGTCTTCCATACCGGCAAGAC
>JAJZFE010000478.1 GCA_021798655.1 Acidobacteriota bacterium
GCCGCGGTGCGGTGTTGCGAGCGGCCAGCAGCAGCAGGGCTGCCAGCCAGATGAGTGAGCGCGCCTCGGCGGAGATGGCCGGCAACCACCGCAGGGCAGCGGCGGCGAGCAGGACGAGCAGCGTTCCCTGCCATGCGGAGGCGATGAGAGCGGTTGCCAATGCGGTGCTGAGTGCAGCCGGCCATGAAGACGCTGCCTGAAGGAGAGGAGTCATGCGCCGGAGGCCTCCGTGACCGAGACAGGGTCGTCGGGGGCCTCGGCGATGAGTTGCTTGAGGCGGCGAAGCTGGTCGGGCGCCACCTCGCCGTTGTCGAGCAGGGAGAGCAGGAGCCGCTCGTGTGAGTTGCCGAAGAAGCGGTGGAGCAGGTGGCGGATCTCCGAGCTGCCGGCCTCGCGCTCGGCGACGAAGGCGGTGTAGAGGAAGGCTCGGCCCTCCTGGCGGTGCGTGACGTAGCCTTTGCGTTCGAGGATGCGCAGGGTGGTGAGCACGGAGGTGTAGGCCAGCGGCGTCTGCTGGGCGACGTCCTCGACCAGTTGTGCGACGGCGGACTCGCCGCGCGCCCAGAGCAGCTTCATCAACCGGAGTTCGGCTTCGGTCAGCGTGATGGAACGTTTCGGAGGCATGGTCGTTGGCGGAGCCGTCGGCTGGAGAGTCGAAACGGCCTTACAAGACGATGGACGAGGCAGGGAATGATCGGTTAGCCGAGTCTTTCCTCGCGAAGCGGGGTTTGAGTGTGTATTTCAGGACGGTTTCAGAGTTTTTTGCGGAGAAACTCAAAGACGAAGTAGCCGGCGATGGCGGAGAGGAGCGCTATGGCCAGGTTGGTGGTGGTGATGACGTCGCGAAGTGCTGCGAGCAGGGTCTTGCTGTGGCCGGCCGATGCGGTAAACTCACCCATCAAAAGGTTTGCGTAGAAGAGGAAGACGATGAACGCGACTTCGACGAGGGCGCGAGCCAGGATGCGGAGTCGGCGGTTGGCGGACGGATCGGCGGGCATGGTTCGATAGTAACGGCAGCAGCGTAACGGGAACGGGTGAGGCTCGACTGAAGATGCGATGGCAAAATCGATGGGGCCGCTGGGGGGTACGGTGGGGTGCGTTTGCGGTGCTGGTGGTGGCGGCGGCGGGCCGTTGGGTGGTGTCGGAGGCTCGGCCGGAGGCGGAGCCGACGCTGACGTCGCTGACGATGGGGTGCGTGTGGGCGTCGCTGGTGAGCCTGATGCTGCTGCGTCGGGGTCCGGCGCGGGTGTCGCTGCGGGGATCGTGGCTGGGTGTTGTGGCTGGAGCGATGGTGTTTGGCGGGCCTGCGGTGGGGGCGCTGCTGCGGGCGCGGGAGATGGATGGCGCGTCGCTGACGATGGCGCTGGCGCTGACGCCGGTGGCTGCGGGGATTGCCAGCGCGTCGCTGGGGCGGGGCAGCCTGGATGGAGCCGCGGGCCGCATCTGGCCGGGGCTGGCGGCGGTGGGCGGGCTGCTGCTGGTGCTGGCGGAGCCGAACCTGGGCGACGTGCGGAGCGACGTGGCGCTGCTGCTGGCGCCGGTGCTGACGGGCGTTGGCGCGGCGCTGTTCTGCGTACGCGGCGGCGGGACGCGGTGGCGGGCGACCTCGGCGCTGCTGGGCGGGACGCTGCTGTTTGCGGTGACGCTGGTGGCGGAGTCGGTGGCGAGCCGGACGCGGCCGACGGTGTCGCTGCTGGCGATGGCCTGCGATGGCGTGCTGGCGCTGGCCAGCGTGTACGCGTTGCAGAGGATCGGGGCGACGCGCTGGACGGCGCAGTTTACGCTGGTGCCGCTGCTGATCGTGCTGGAGGGGCTGGCGCTGGCGCACCAGGCGCTGACGCTGCGCTGGGTGGTGGGCATCGCGCTGCTGGCGCTGGCGAGTCTGTACCTGCTGCTGCCTTCGACCGACGAGCCGGAGGGGCTGAGGTTTCAGGATTGAGATTTTCAGAGGCGGGGTGCGGGGTACACTCTGGGGCATGGCAGCGGCGATGTACATCGTGGTGGAGGGTGAGGACCCGGGCTACAACATCTATGTGAACGGTCGGATGCTGGCGCGGCACGAGAGCGTGCTGGAGCAGCTGGCCGGGCGGCTCGGCGTGGCACCGCTGCTGGAGTTCTTCTCGGCGGACGAGAACTCGATGGCGCTGCTGATCGAGGAGGGCGCGGGGAACCCTGAGCTGCTGCCTCGGCTGCCGCCGCCGCAGTGGTACGGTGCGGCGGATGCGCTGCAGTCGGTGCGGCCGCTGATCGCGGCGGTGGAGCAGGAGCCTGAGCTGTTCGGGCCGGACGGCGCGGAGCTGCTGGGCGAGCTGCGGGAGTACGAACTGGTGCTGCAGAAGACGGCCGAACGCGGGTTGCGGTGGCATCTCGCGGTGAGCTGGCGGTAGCGTCCGGCAGCGGCAGGGGGTACTTGCACCCCACCCCGGTTTTGGTCCTAAAGTCTTCAAACGATTTGGCTTAGGTTCGGACTTCGGTTCGGCCTGGTGCCGGGCGATTGGGTTGTCGAGGAGCGGTGGGTCCGGGCCGACACAGCCTGCTGGCAGGGTCTCGGGCTTGGCTACAACTTAATTGTACAGGGTGTGTCAAGGGGTGGTTTGGGGAGCGAGAGGTGGTGGGGTAGGTCGGGCCTCCGGCCCTCGGGGGCAGGTTGGGCGCGTTCGTGGGGCTTCGCCCCACGCTGGTATGGAGCGGGCCTCCGGCCCTGAGAGTACAGGGGGTGATGGAAGTGGAGGCGGGAGCGCGGGGAGTTGCGATGCTATTCAGGGTCGTGGTGGCAGTAGGGACACTCGCCGGGTCCAACGCCGTGGGTGCAGAGCGGCCAGAGGCGGTTCAGTTCCTTCCAGGCGATGGCGGCGTCCTCTTCGTTCCACGCCTTTCGACCGGCGGTACGCATGGAACGGTGGCCTTCGTCCCATCCAGCTGCGATGGCGAGTTCGCGGGTTAGCTTGATTCTTGCCACGGCCTAATCGATGTCCTCAGAGCCTTCAAGTTGTAGCGAGAGACTCTTTGCTGGCTGGTGTCGAACGCGGGGAGCCCTTTTGTACGTGGCCTCGCGTGCGTGGCGTGGAAGTTCGAGCCGCTCCGTTTTGTCGAGCAGCCCTTCGATGGTGAAGAGTTGAAGTCGCGGATACTTGGAGCCATCGGACGAGGTGTAAAAACCTGCTTCAGCGGCGCGGAGTTTCATTGGACGGGTCGGCTTGGCCAGGGAGATGAAGGCACCCATCTCGGCTCTTTCGGCAGAGAGAACGCCAACAAGATCACGAAGCTCGGAGTCCTGCACGCTCGCGCCGCCTTTTACGGACAGGACAACCTGCTTGGCGTTTCCGGAGTTGTCGTCGAAGAAGATTCGTTTTCCGTCGATGCCTCGGTCCGCTCCACGCCTGTCGCTGTCTTCGACGCGGGCATCCACAAGACCCAGTGCCCACGCTTGAAACTGAAATTTGTTTTCGCTCGCCAACTGCCTGGCTCCGGCAAGATCTTTGGGTTCGCCGATGACAACGTAGGTCGATTTGATCTCCTCACCGAAGCTGGTCGTCAGCCGGTTCTTGATGAGGCCGATAGCGAGGTGCGTGATGTCGATACCGATCCAGCGGCGATTGAGGCGCTGGGCTACCTGCACGGTGGTGCCGCAGCCACAGAAGGGGTCGAGGATGACATCGCCTTCGTTGGAGCTGGCTTTAAGGATGCGTTCGAGCAGAGCTTCGGGCTTTTGGGTGGGGTAGCCGAGGCGCTCCTGAGCTTGGGAATTGATTGGTGGGATGTCTTCCCAAATGTCGCCAATCGGTTTGCCCTTTTGCTCGTCTAGGTAGCGTTTATAACGTGGCACTCCGCCCGGCTTGGGCTGAACAGTGAGACCTGCATCAAATGCTGCCTTCATTCTCTCTCGCGTCCAGCGCCAGGTACGGGTAACTCCCATAAATTCGTAATTTAGATTGGGTCTGTTGTGATTTGGATTTAATAGGCTTGTGAGTTGATATCTGCGGCCGTCCTCGTCTTGTGAGGAATACTTAGAATCTGTCTTATGGTCGAGATCGTCGAGATCATAGCTCTTGAATGCTGCTTCGGCGTTCCACGTGCCGAA
Source organism: Acidobacteriota bacterium (assembly GCA_021798655.1). The sequence goes on from JAJZFE010000478.1 coordinate 4,082, forward strand.
CTCGCCCTTAGAGTAATAAAAGATAGTGTCATGTGACGAGGCGAAGCGTGTGAAAGCGTGGCCCTTTGGTGTTGCGCGCTTCCATATGATCTCG
>JAJZFE010000164.1 GCA_021798655.1 Acidobacteriota bacterium
GTCACGCACACCGCCTTCAGCATCCCGCTCGCCTCCATCGCCTACTGGGAGCAGCGCCTCACCGCCAAGCGCATCACCTTCCAGCGCAGCCCGCGCCGCTTCAACGAAGAACTCCTCACCTTCGCCGACCCCGCCGGAATGCAGATCGAGCTCGTAGCCCACGCCGAATCTGGCGCCGTGCACGCCCCACGCTTCTCTGACGTCCCCGCCGAGCACGCCATCCGCGGCTTCTTCGGCGTCACCATGCTGCACATCGAAGCCACCGAGACCGCACATATCCTGGCCGTCATGGGCTTCCACAAGATCGCCGAAGAAGGCAACCGCCTCCGCTTCGCCGCTCCCAACCAGACCCCAGCCCTCGGCAATCACATCGACATCGTCGTCGATCCGCGCGCCGCCACCGGCCGCCCCGGCGCCGGCTCCGTCCACCACATCGCCTTCCGCGCCGCCAACGACGAATCCCAACTCGAATGGCGCGCCGAGATCACCCAACACCTTCCCGCCACCGAAGTCCTCGACCGCGAGTACTTCCACTCCATCTACTTCCGCGAGCCCGGCGGCGTCCTCTTCGAGCTCGCCACCGACAATCCCGGCTTTGCCATCGACGAGCCCCTCGAATCACTCGGCGAGCGCCTCTGCCTTCCCCCGTGGCTCGAAGCCCGCCGCCCCGGCCTTGAGCAGCGCCTCCCCGCCATCACCCTCCACAAGGGCGAAGCCGAAGGCCTCAACAGCCCCGACCCTCACGCCTCGTGCGAGCTCTTCCGCGCCGGCGTCCCGCTCGAAAAGGCTGTTGGCGTTGTCATCCTCCTCCACGGTCGCGGCGGTCCGGCCCGCGACATCCTCACCCTCTCCCGCGCCCTCGCGTCCGACTCTCTCCCGCTCGCCTTCCTCGCGCCTGAGGCCGAAGGCATGGCCTGGTATCCTAACTCCTTTCTCGCCGACCGCGATCAGAACCAGCCCTTCCTCGATTCCGCACTAGCCCGTGTCCAGTCCGTCGTTGATCTCGCTCTCGCCGCCGGCATTCCGCGCGAGCGCATCGTCCTCGCCGGCTTCTCGCAGGGAGCCTGTCTCGCCACGGAGTTCCTCGCCACGCATCCCGCCCGTTACGCTGGCCTCATCGCCTGGACCGGCGGCCTCATCGGCCCTCCCGGCAGCGATCTCTCCCACCCCGGCAATCTCGCCGGCACGCCAGCCCTCTTCGCCAGCAGCGACCCCGACGCCTGGGTACCCTGGCCGCGCGTCCAGGAGTCCGCCAAAATCCTCACGGCAATGGGAGCCGACGTCACCCTCCGCAGCTACCCCGGCAAGCCCCACTCCGTCAGCGGCGAGGAGATCGAACTAGCCCGCCACCTCATCCACCATGCTTTCGACGCCCTCCCCAGTACTGCGTAACGAACGCAGCAGCACCCGACTTAACCCCATCATCGCGAGCGATTAATCCCGTCATCCTGAGCGATTAATCTCGTAACCCTGAGCGAAGCGAAGAACCCCTGTAGTTGCCTTAGCTCTTGCCTTTGCTTTTTTGGTTGTCATCCCGTAGGGATCTGCTTCTGCCTTTGCCTTTGCCTTTGCCTTTGCCGTTGCTCGTTTTCCGCCGTCATCCAGAGCGAAGCGAAGGATCTCCGTATTTGCTCTTGCCTTAGCCAGAAGCCAGCAACCCCTCTACTTCCTCCCTACCGCAGCAACTCCGAAAAAATCGTCCCGCCCTGATCCGGCGCACTCACGGTCTTCCGAAACATACTGAACAGCTCGCGCCCGACGCCATACTGCAACCCTGAAAGATCGGCCCGCACCGGCACGCGAGCCTCCCACTCAGCCGCATCCACCAGCGCCATAAGCTCTCCCGTATGCGAGTCGATGCGCACGCGGTCACCATCCCGCAGCTTGGCAATCGGCCCGCCCTCTGCGGCTTCGGGCGTCAAATGAATCGCCGAAAGCACCTCGCCCGACGCACCCGACAGCCGTCCATCGGTCACCAGCGCAACCTTGAACCCATGGTTCTGCACCGTCTGCAACGGCGGCACCAGTTTGTGCAGTTCGGGCATCCCATTGGCCTTCGGACCCTGGAAGCGCACCACCACAATCACATCGCGTTGCAACTCTCCCGCGTGGAACGCCGCCTGCACCGCCTCCTGGCTGTGAAACACGCGAACTTCGCCTTCGATCGTCTGCCGCTCCATCACAATCGCCGACGTCTTCACAATGGCCTTGCCCAGGTTCCCCCCCATCACCTGCAGCCCGCCATGCGTGTCGAACGGATCGCTCACCGGCCGCAGAATCTTCTCGTCCTCACTCCGCGACCCGCCGATACGCCAACTCGCCTCTCCCGCCGGGTTCAGAAACGCGACCTCCGTATATCGCTGCATCCCCGGCCCCGCGACCGTCATCACGTCCTCATGCATCAGCCCGGCATCCAGCAACTCGCTGATCAGAAAACCCATTCCCCCCGCCGCATGGAAGTCATTCACATCGCCCTTGCCATTGGGATACATCCGCACCATCAACGGCACCACGCTCGCCAGGTCCGCAAAGTCTCTCCACTCCAGCTTGATTCCCGCCGCCGCCGCCATCGCTACCATGTGGATCGTATGGTTCGTCGAGCCTCCCGTCGCCAGCAGTCCCACAATGCCATTCACAAACACCTTCTCATCCATCAACTGCGCCAGCGGCACATACTCCTTGCCCAGCGCCGTCATCGTCAGCACCCGCCGCACCGCGGCCCGCGTCAGCGCATCCCGCAGCGGCGTATTCGCATTCACAAATGATGACCCCGGCAGATGCAGCCCCATCATCTCCATCATCATCTGGTTCGTATTCGCGGTCCCATAGAACGTGCACGTCCCTGCTCCGTGGTACGACTTCGCCTCGCCGTCCATCAACTCCGCGCTCGAAATCAACCCCTCCGCATACTTCAGCCGCAGGTGCTTCCGGGCGTCATTCGACAGCCCCGACGTCATCGGCCCGCTCGGAATAAACACCGCTGGCAGGTGTCCAAACGACAGCGCCGCAATCACCATCCCCGGCACAATCTTGTCGCAGATCCCCAGGTACAACGCCGCGTCAAACGTCTGATGCGACAGCGCCACCGCCGTCGACATCGCAATCACATCCCGCGAAAACAGCGACAACTCCATCCCCGTCTCGCCCTGCGTAATCCCATCGCACATCGCCGGAACCCCGCCCGCCACCTGCGCCACTCCACCCGCCGCACGCGCCGTCGCCCGAATCAACTCCGGAAACCGCTCATACGGCTGGTGTGCCGAGAGCATATCGTTATACGCCGTCACAATCGCCACGCACCCCGCGTCCCCATTGCGCAGCACGTCCTTATCGTGCGCATCGCAAGCCGCAAACCCATGTACCCGGTTCGCGCACCCCAAACCCTGCCGTCGCGGCGTCACGCTCGCAGCCGCGGCCATCGCCTCCAGATACCGCCTGCGCGTCTCCTTGCTCCGCTCCACAATCCGATCCGTCACTTCCGCTACACGGCTATTCATCTTCATCACGCAGCGACTCCTTCGCGCTCGACGGCGCGCGTCCAAACAACGACATGCAGATTGGTCATGACCCGATTGTAAACGGTAATCGACCCGGTTTCTCAGCCCGGCCTCACCATCCAAATTGGCTGAAATCAGCCGGTTTTCTGTGCGATCATCGCTTTCGGTAGTCGATCAACTTCGCCCGGCCGCTAGGCTGCCGCGCCCGCTCCTCGAAACTCCCGCACAATCTGCATATACTTACGTGCCGTCTCCGTCACGACTTCAGGCTTGCCAGCCGCCATCGCCTTGGCATCCACCAGGTCGGATCCCACCCCCAGCGCAAACGCTCCCGCGCGCAAAAACTCCGCCGCCGAAGCCAGCGAAACCCCACCCGTCGGAATCATCTTCACCTGTGGCAGTGGCCCCTTCAGCGACGCCAGATACTTCGCCCCGCCCATCGCTCCGGCAGGGAAGACCTTCACCACATCCGCCCCCGCCTCCCACGCCGTCACCACCTCAGTCGGCGTCAGCGCTCCCGGCAGCACCGCCACCGAATACCGATGGCACATCTCAATCGTCTTCAGATTCAGCGCCGGGCTCACCACAAACTGCGCTCCCTCCAGCATGCAGATCCGCGCCGTCTCTGCATCCAGCACCGTCCCCGCGCCCACCAGAATC
>JAJZFE010000429.1 GCA_021798655.1 Acidobacteriota bacterium
GCCACGTGTAGCTGCGGCGCTCCAGCGCAAGGGTGAACTCGGCAAGACCCACTAGCGGTCCCAACGCTTGCCGAAGACCAGAGCCGTCAGGAAGACATTGGCTTCATCCGAGTTGCGTATCGATGCCCACTGCGTGAACAGATCCTCTGCATTCGCAACCGATCTTAGAGCCGCCGACTGCGATAGTTTGAGGCCGATGTCATAGTCCGCGCTGTGTCGTTCTTCCTGCAAATCCACGAAGGTCTTCGCGATGAAACGGAGTTGCGTCGACAAAGTGTGAGGCAAGAGCATTTTGAGCTTTCCTGGCGCCTTTGCGCCTTGAAACCTTCCACAGATGTCCTTGATTTCGCCATGCTGCATAGCACGTGAAGCCTTCGCTCGAAGACCTGATGGCTGTGCCGGTACCAGCAGCTCAACGGCCTCGTGGATCAGTAGATGAAACACAGCGTAGTAGGCGGCAGAGGTGGAGCGGCGCAGGTTGATCTGGCTTGGACGACCTTTGCGATGTGCCAGAGACCTGGCCTGCTTGAGAAACTCATCACACAGAGCCATGTCACTTCACGTCCACAAAACGCACATACACAAATCGATCCAACGCCAGCTCGTCAAGAGCCGAAAACACATCTTCACGCAACTGCCCAAGGCTCTTGATACGTGCCGGCCCCAGCCCTTCTCGCTTGGAGACGGAAAAAACCACATAGACTGACTCGTCCCCAGAGTGATCCAGGTCGAAATACACCGACTTGAGCTGAACTCCCTTCGGCAAGAGGAGCAGCCTGATCCTCGCCTCAACGGCCAGTTCTTGAGGCGATCTTTGTACGAGTGCGGCCATGCGCGCAGTATACCTCTCCTCTCACAAACTCAACCACCTTCGCCGATCTCCACAGCATCCGCGATATAATTGGGAGTGCACACCGAGCACAACCCAAACATTCCATTCAAGAGGTCGCGGCTATGTCAGCAAAGTACATCTTTGTGACGGGCGGAGTTGTGTCATCGTTAGGCAAAGGGCTCGCAGCAGCCTCCATTGGCTGCTTGCTGGAGGCGCGCGGACTGCGCGTCAACCTGATGAAGTTTGACCCGTACCTGAACGTCGATCCGGGTACGATGAGCCCGTTCCAGCACGGCGAGGTCTTCGTCACCGACGACGGCGCGGAGACCGACCTCGACCTCGGCCACTACGAGCGGTTCACGCACGCGAAGCTCAGCCGCGACAACAACCTCACCACAGGCCGGATCTACGAGCAGATCATCACCAAGGAGCGCCGCGGCGACTACCTCGGCAAGACCGTGCAGGTGATCCCGCACGTGACCAATGAGATCAAGAACGCGATGCGCAAAGTCGCAAGCTCAGGCGACGTGGACGTGGTCATCGTGGAGATTGGCGGCACCGTCGGCGACATCGAGTCGCTGCCGTTCCTCGAAGCCATTCGCCAGATGCGCCAGGAGCTCGGCCGCGACAATACGTGCTTCGTGCACGTCACGCTGATTCCGTGGATCGCCGCCGCGCAGGAGTTGAAGACCAAACCGACGCAGCACTCGGTGAAGGAGATGCTCTCCATCGGCATCCAGCCGGACATTCTGCTCTGCCGCGCCGACCGCGAGGTGCCGCGCGACATGCGCGAGAAGATCGCCGCGTTCTGCAACGTCGAGCAGGCTGCGGTCGTCATCGCCCGCGACGTGCCCAGCATCTACGAGGTGCCGCTGAGCTTTGCCGCGCAGAACGTCGACAGCCTCGCGCTGAAGTACCTGCGCCTCGACGCGAAGGATGCTGACCTCACCAAGTGGCAGGACATCGTGCATCGCGCCTACAACCCGAAGGATACGGTCGAGATCGGCATCGTCGGCAAGTACGTCGAGTACGAGGACAGCTACAAGTCGCTGAAGGAGGCGCTCGTCCACGGCGCGCTGGCCGAGAACCTCAAGCTGAAGGTCACCTGGGTCGAAGCCGAAGGGCTGGAGGTGGACGACTACGCCGAGCAGCTGAAGGGCTTTGACGGCATCCTGGTTCCGGGTGGATTTGGCAAGCGCGGTATTGAAGGCATGTTGAACGCGATCCGCTATGCGCGCGAGCAGCAGGTGCCCTACTTCGGCATCTGTCTCGGGATGCAGACCGCGTGCATCGAGTATGCGCGCAACGTCTGCGGGCTGGCCAAGGCCAACTCCGGCGAGTTCGACCCCGCCACGCCACACCGCATCATCTACAAGCTCCGCGAGCTGACGGGCGTGGAAGAGATGGGCGGAACCATGCGCCTCGGCGCGTGGGACTGCGTGATGCTGCCCGACTCCAGGGCTGCCGCAGCGTATGGAACGACGCAGATCAGCGAGCGCCATCGTCACCGCTACGAGTTCAACCGCGAGTACGAAGCCGTGCTCAGCGGCGGCGGCCTGCGCCTCACCGGCACCACGCCCGACGCCACCTACGTGGAGATCGTCGAGATCCCCACGCATCCGTTCTTCGTCGGCTGCCAGTTCCATCCGGAGTTCAAGTCCAAGCCGCTGGAGCCGCATCCGCTCTTCCATGCGTTTGTGCAGGCCAGCTACAGCAGCCGTCAGCAGAAGCCCGCGCAGGTCGAGGTCGAAGCGCACGAGGCGAAGTCCTAACTGGTTGTACTCTGTCTGCGGGGCAGATTTATGACAATGCAGTATGACTATCGCTCGGGACGAGGCAGTTCAGGAACGTTCTTCAGCGTGATCGTGTCGATCGCTCTCGGTGCCACGCTGCTGGGCGTCTTCGTGCACCGGGCGCGCATCGGGCTCGCCGGTAAGATCGCTTCGTACATCACCGGCGAGCCGATGAACATCATCTCCGACCGCGCCGTGGTCGAGCGCGTGCAGCAGCTCAGCCGTCTGGAGACCGCGATGTACACGCTCGATACCGTCGTGGAAAGCGATGAGTCCAGCGCCATTCTGCCCGACGCGCTCGCCGGCGATCATCTGCTCATGATCGTTCAGGGACAGACCATCGCCGGCATCGACATGGGCCAGCTTAAGCCGGAGAACGTCACCATCACCGAGCGTGGCGGCGAACGCGACATCAGGATCACGCTGCCGCCGTCGCAGGTCTTCCTCACCACGCTCGACAACGCCCACACCCGCGTCTACACACGCGAAACCGGCCTCTTCGTCAAGGCCGACCCGAACCTGGAATCGCAGACCCGCGCCAAGGCGCAGGGCCAGTTGCAGGAGGCTGCGCTGAGCGACGGCATCCTCGACGTTGCCACCAAAAACGCGCGGACCACCATCACTGCCATGCTGCAGGGACTCGGCTTCGCGCACGTCGAGATCCAGTAACGCTCTCAGAAAGCCGCCAATGACCTTAGCCGCACCCACCTCCACCGGCGAACCTGCAGCAGCGCTGCAGCCTGCGGTCGCCATGCGCAAGCCTGCACTCCCCGCGCTGACCGGCCTGCGCACGCTGCTCGCGCTCACCATCCTGCTCTTCCACTTCACGCCGAGCGGCCTGCGCTGGGGCTGGTTCTCGCTCTATCCGCTCATCGACATCGGTTACGTCTTCGTCAGCTTCTTCTTCCTCATCTCCGGCTTCATCCTCTCGTACAACTACGCGGATCGCCCCGGAGGCGTGAACATTGCCGACTTCTGGATGGCGCGCCTCAGCCGTCTGTATCCGGTCTATCTGCTCACCATGCTCATCAGCCTCCCGATGCTCGTCATCGAGTGGCACGCGCGCTCGCACGCCGAGTTCTGGACCGGCCTCATCGCCACGCCGCTGCTGCTGCAGGGCTTCTTCCCGCGCCTGGCTACGTTCTGGAACACCGTCAGCTGGACGCTCAGCTGCGAGATCGCGCTCTATCTCATCTTCCCGTGGCTGCTGCGGCTGCGCTGGCCGCGCAGCGCCGGCAAGCTGCTGGCGCTGGTCATCGCCTTCTAGGTCATCGGACTCATCCCGCACACGCTCTACGTCTTCCTCAACCCCGACCATCTGCCCGGTCCAGCCGACCGCTACAGCGGCGGCCTCTGGATTGAGACCCTCAAATACACGCCGCTGCCGTATCTATGCACATTCCTCGCCGGCCTCACGCTCGGCCGCCTGCATGAGGCCGCAAAGCTCTCCGCGCGCGCTCGCGTCATCGTCGGACTTGTCGGCTTCGCTGCGGTCTGGTTTACCGCGTACCATCTCGCG
>JAJZFE010000102.1 GCA_021798655.1 Acidobacteriota bacterium
GGCGGCGTGCTGACCGGGTTTGGCAACATGCAGCGCAATTCGGTGACGGGGCCTGGGTTTACGGACGTAGATCTGTCGCTGGAGAAGAACACGAAGGTATATGACAACGTGGTGTTCCAACTGCGTGCGGATGCCTTTGACGTGATGAACCATACGAACCTGGGTAACCCGGTGACGAACGAGCAGTCTGGCATTTTCGGGCAGATCTTCTCGACGCGGTTTCCGATTGGGGACGTAGGTTCGGCACGGCAGATCCAGTTGTCGGCGAAGATTTTGTTCTAAGCCGGTGTTGGAAGTAGAAGTTGCAGGGAAGGAAACGCCAGCCTGGATGGAACAGGCTGGCGTTTTTTTGCGTAGAGTATTGGCAGGAGCAGGACGGTCGTGCCGGGTGGCTGGGCGCGGTGACCTGTGCTGGCCGCTATGGAATTTAAAGAAGCGTTGAAGATCGCGTTGCAGTCGCTGTGGGCCAACAAGATGCGCACGGTGCTGACGCTGCTGGGCGTGGTGATTGGGGTGGCGAGCGTGATTGCGGTGGTGACGCTGGTGAACGGCGCGAGCACGTATGTGGCGACGAAGTTTTCGAGCTACGGTGCGGACGTGTTTACGGTGTCGAAGATGCCGCAGATTATTACGAACTCCGAGGATTACGAGCGGTTTCAGAAGCGGAAGGATATCTTGTTTCCGGACTATCTGTATGTCGCGGCGAACTGCAAGCACTGTGTCGGGATAGGGGCGCAGCAGGCGACGGTGGGCAAGGTGGTGCGGGGGACGCAGTCGATTACGGACACGCAGATTCGCGGGTATACGTGGCAGATGCCTTCGCTGCAGAATCTGAATATTGTGCAGGGGCGGGGGTTTACGGAGGCTGACGAAGAGCACGCGTCGCATGTGGCGATTATTGGGACGGATGTGCAGGATCATCTGTTTGCGGGGGTCGATCCGCTGGGGCAGGAGTTGCGGGTGGATGGTCAGCCGTATACGGTGATCGGGATCAGCGAGAAGCAGGGGAGCACGTTTGGGGCGAGCCAGGATAACTGGGTGGGGGTTCCGCTGACGGCGTACCAGCGGAGCTATGGGACGGCGAAGACGCTGACGATCTATGTGAAGGCGGGAGAGGCGGGTCCGGTGCTGGAGACGGCGGCGGATGAGGTGCGGGTGCTGGTGCGGTCGCGGCGGCATGATGTGGCGGGGGCGCCGGACAGCTTTGAGCTGGATACGAACAATACGCTGGTGGGGTTTTTCAGCACGGTGACGAAGTCGTTTGGTGCGGTGGCGGGGGCGATTGCGCTGATCTCGCTGGTGGTGGGCGGGATTGTGATTATGAACATCATGCTGGTGAGCGTGACGGAGCGGACGCGGGAGATTGGGATACGGAAGGCGCTGGGGGCGCGGCCGAAGGATATCCTGCTGCAGTTTTTGATTGAATCGGGGACGATGGCGCTGGTGGGTGGGGTATTTGGGGTGTTGGGGGGGATTGGGGTGGCGCAGGTAGTGACGCTGCTGATTGGGTTTCCGTCGACGGTAGCGGTGTGGAGCGTGTTGGTGGGGTTGCTGATGGCGACATCGACGGGGATATTTTTTGGGGTGTATCCGGCGCGGAAGGCGGCGATGCTGGACCCGATCGTGGCTTTGCGAGCGGATTAGAGGCAGGGTGTAGGGAGTAGGGGGTAGGGTTTAGAAGGCCAGAGAGGGTTGCGTATGCGGATTGGCGATTTCAAAGAGACTGTTGCGATGGCGCTGGATACGCTGCGGACGAATAAGCTGCGGAGCGGGTTGACGATTCTGGGGATCGTGATCGGCGTGATGACGGTGATTGTGATTTCGTCGGTGGTGAATGGGCTGAACAGCAGTGTGGAGGGGCTGGTGCAGTCGCTGGGGTCGAATGTACTGTTTGTGTTTCGGTTTCCGGTGTTTGGTGGGCGGCCTACGACGGAGATGCTGACGCGGAAGCAGTTGACGTATGAGGATGCGCTGGCGATGCGGGATTTGCCGCATGTGGTGGCGGTGTCTCCGCAACTGCAATATACGGATAATACGGCGCCGGGGCGGGGTGGCACGACGTCGATCAAGGCGGGTGGGAAGAAGATGCAGAACACGATTCTGGCGGGGGTGACTCCTGCGGAGAAGGACGTGAGCGAGCAGGACCTGATTGAGGGCCGGTACTTCAATGAGGGCGACCAGGAGCGTGCGGCGAAGGTGGTGGTGCTGGGGCACGATACGGCGGCGGAGTTGTTTCCTGGGGAGAGTGCGATCGGGAAAGAGGTGGACGTCGCGGGGAGCGTGTTTACGGTGGTGGGGGTGCTGGATAAGCAGAAGCAGGCGTTTGGCGGGGGGAAGAATCCGCAGGATAACCAGGCGATTTTTCCGATCACGACGTTTCATAATATTCATCCGGAGACGCTGGACTACTGGATTACGTTGAAGTATGACGACCCGAAGAATCGTCCGATGGTGGAGGATGAGTTGCAGGAGTTGCTGCGGCGGCGGCGGAAGGTGACGAACGAGAAGCCGGATAATTTTGCGATTTTTGGTACGGACTCGCTGACGCGGTTGTGGACGAGTATTACGGGGGGATTGTTTTTGCTGTTGTTTTCGCTATCGAGCGTGGCTTTGCTGGTGGGTGGGGTGGGGGTGATGAACATCATGCTGGTGAGCGTGACGGAGCGGACGCGGGAGATTGGGGTTCGGAAGGCGATTGGAGCGACGAAGCGGACGATTCTGGCGCAGTTTACGCTGGAGGCGGTGGTGTTGTGCGCGGTGGGTGGCGTGATTGGGGTGGGGATTGGTGCGGTGATTGCGTTTGGGCTGGCGCTGCTGCTGCCGTCGGCGGTGTCGGCGTTGTGGGTGGCGATTGCGTTTGGGAGTTCTTGCGGGATTGGTTTGTTGTTCGGGATCTATCCGGCGTGGAAGGCTGCGAATCTGAATCCGATTGAGGCTCTGCGGTACGAGTAGACGGTGGGGGAAGGTTGGCTAGACGGCTTCGTCGATGATTGCGAGCAGTTCGCGCTCGACATCTTCGGCAAGCGTTTCGGCTCCTTGCAGGCCGGTGAGGTGGAAGAGGGATGTGGGCTTGAGGGTGGAGATGGAACAGCCTCCGGGCTGGCTGAAGATAGCGATGCGGCATGGGAGAACGGTGGCAACCCTCATGTCGGTATGCAAGGCGCTGGCGGCGGCCTGGGGATTGCAGAGGTCGTAGACGCTGCAGTCGGCGCCAAGTTGAATGCCCTTGGCGTCGAGCGTCTGTTTGAGATCGAGGACGTGGAGGATGCCGAATTTGTGTTTGGCTGCTGCTTGCGCGAGCCTGTTTCCGGCTTCTTCGGGAGATCGCGGTGAGGACTTGCTGTAGATCATGAAGTTCTCCTGATGGTCGATTCTACTGGCAAGGTGTTGGGTGGTGGTGGGGTTAGAAGTCTTCTCCGAAGCCTACTTCGCCTTGGACCGCGGTCTGGTATGCGGAGACGCGTCGCTCGAAGAAGTTGGTGAGCTCCTGAACGTCCTGTAGGTCCATGAAGGAGAAGGGGTTTTTGGCGTGGAAGGCGGGTGGGATGCCGAGGCGCTGGAGGCGTGAGTCTGCGACGTAGCCGAGGTATTGGCGCATGTCGCGGAGGGAGAGGCCTGCGACTCCGCCAGCGAGGAGGTCTTCGGCGAATTGGGCTTCGCAGTCGACGGCTTCGCGGAGCATGGTGACGATCTGGGCTTCGAGGTCAGCGTCCCAGAGTTCGGGCTCCTGGGCGCGGACGACGTTGACGACTTCGAAGGCGAACTCGAGGTGGCAGCTTTCGTCTCGGAAGACCCAGTTGGTGCCGCCTGCGAGTCCGTGGAGGAGGCCTTTGGAGCGGAAGAAGTAGACATAGGCGAAGGCGGCGAAGAAGAAGAGGCCTTCGATGCAGGCGGCGAAGCAGATGAGGTTGAGCAGGAACTGGCGGCGGTGTTCGCGGGTGGTGAGGGTGTCGAGTTGCTGGATGGAGTCCATCCACTTCATGCAGAAGTCGGCCTTTTTGGAGATGGAGGGGATGTTTTCGACGGCGGCGAAGGCGGCGTTTCGCTCTTCGGGGTCGGGGACGTAGTTGTCGAGCAGGGTGAGGTAGAACTGGACGTGGACGGCTTCTTCGAAGAGCTGGCGGGAGAGGTAGAGGCGGG
>JAJZFE010000333.1 GCA_021798655.1 Acidobacteriota bacterium
TATCGGGCAGTGGACCGACGAGCGCCGTGGCTGCGGCGCGGTTTGTGGCCGGCGGCACAACGCTGATCGACCTGATGAAGTTGAACGTGGAGCGGCCGAGGAGCGTGGTGGACATCAACGGCCTGCCGCTGGACAGGATCGAAGCTACGCCCGAGGGCGGGCTGAAGATTGGCGCGCTTACGCGGAATAGCGATGTGGCGAACGATGCGACAGTGAAGCGCAACTATGCAGTGCTGTCGGAGGCTCTGCTGTCGGGCGCGTCGCCGCAGCTGCGGAACATGGCGACGACGGGCGGCAACCTGTTGCAGCGCACGCGTTGCCCCTACTTCCGCGATACGGCGCACGCGTGCAACAAACGCGAGCCGGGCACGGGCTGCTCCGCGATCGGCGGACACAACCGGATGCTGGCGGTGCTGGGCACCAGCGAGAGCTGCATCGCGACGAACCCGTCGGACCAGAACGTTGCGTTGACCGTGCTGGAGGCTACCGTGCAGATTCGCGGACCGAAGGGCGAACGCAGTGTGCCGATCCACGAGTTTTATCTGCTGCCGGGGACGACGCCGCACAAGGAGACTGTGCTGCAAGCCGGCGAGATCATCACGAGCGTGACGCTGCCGAAGCCGGCGGCGGGAGCGACGTCGCTCTACCTGAAACTGCGAGACCGTGCCGCGTATGAGTTTGCGCTGGCGTCGGCAGCAGTGGTGCTGAAGACGAGCGGCGGCAAGGTGGAGTATGCGCGCGTGGCGCTGGGCGGCGTGGGCACCAGGCCGTGGCGGTCGCTGGAGGCTGAGGCGGCCCTGGTGGGCAGCAGCGCGACGCCGGAGAGCTTTCGCAGAGCGGCGGAAGCTGCGTTGCGTGACGCGAAGCCCGCGAGCGAGAACGGCTACAAGATTGAGCTGGCAAAGCGTTGCCTGACACGCGCGCTGACGAATGCCACGAACGCTTGAACAGTAACGATTTGAGATGGCAGTGCCGAGGCGCGCGGATCGCGCAGGAGATAGAAGCCCATGATGTTCAGCGAATTTCTCGACTTTATCGAGTCCAGCCAGAGCCAGCCGGGTACGACGCCGACGCCGATGGGCGACCCCTCTGCGATCATCGGCACGGCGTTGTCGCGCATCGACGGACCATTGAAGACGACGGGAACGGCGAAGTATGCGTCGGACTACAACTTCAAGAACATGGTGTATGCGGTGCCAGTGCGCGCGACGATTGCGAGCGGCCGGGTGACGAGCCTGGACGCGAGCGCCGCGGAGAAGATGCCTGGCGTGCTGCTGGTGTTGCATCACGGAAATATGCCGGCGGTGTATCGCAGCGGCAACGGCGGACGAAACAGCGAAGAGCGGCCCCCGCTGGCCGATGAGGCCGTTGGCTACTGGGGACAGTATGTAGCGGTGGTGTACGCGGAGACCTTTCAGCAGGCCGAGGCCGCTGCGGCTGCAGTGCGCGTGAGCTATGCGACGGATGCGTTGAATGTGTCGCCGGAGCTGGACGACAAGATGGCGGCCATCGGCGCGGAAGGCGGGCCGCGGCTGTTGAGCCATCGCGGCGATGCAGACGGTGCGTTCGCCAGTGCGCCGGTGAAGATCGACCAGGTGTACCGCACGCCGGTGGAGACGCACAACCCGATGGAGATGCACGCGACCGTGGCCGTGTGGGACGGCAAGCGGTTTACGCTATACGAGACCTCACAAGGCGTGGTGAACCACTTGAACGTGATGGCGCAGGTGCTGGGTGTGCCGAAGGAGAACATCGACATCATCTCGCACTTTATCGGGTCGGGCTTTGGCGGCAAGCTGTTTCCGTGGCCGCACTCAGCACTGGCAGCGGTTGGCGCGCGCCAGTTGAACCGTCCAGTGAAGTTCACGCTGAGCCGGGCGATGATGTTTTCGAACGTGGGGCACCGTCCGCGCACCGAGCAGCGGATTCGCCTGGGCGCGACGCCAGACGGCAAGCTGCTCGCACTGGCGCAGGACTATCGCAATCACACTTCGTTGTATGACGACATCCGCGAGAATTGCGGCGAGGCGACACCGTTTCTATACAGCACGGCAAATCTGCAGGTAAGCTCTGCGCTGGTGCGGCGCAACGTGGGCGTGCCGACGCCGATGCGCGGACCGGGCGCAGTACCGGGGCTGTTTGCGCTGGAGTCCGCGATGGATGAGCTGGCGATTGCGCTGAAGATGGATCCTGTCGCGTTGCGCGTGGGGCTGGACACGCTAACCGATGAGAGCAACGGCAAGCCGTTCTCGTCGCGGCACCTAAAGGAGTGCCTGCAGGTGGGAGCGGAGAGATTTGGCTGGGCGCAGAGGACGCCGGCCGTGGGGTCGATGCGGAAGGGTGATCTGGTGCTGGGCTGGGGTGTGGCCTGCGCAAGCTGGGGCGCGGGACGCGGGCCAAGCCAGGCAAGCCTGAGCCTGCTGCAGAGCGGGCGCGTGCGTGTCAGCTCCGCGACGCAGGACATCGGCACGGGCACGTATACGATTGTGGCGCAGGTGGTGAGCGACAAGACGGGCATCCCGGTGGATCGCATCGACGTGAAGCTGGGCGACAGCTCGTTTGTGCCCGGGCCGATGTCGGGCGGCTCGACGGCGACTGCGTCGGTGGTGCCTTCGATTGCAGACGCGGCCAACGCGGCGATGAGGAACATGCTGCAGATCGCGAGCGCCGCGAAGAGCTCGCCGTTCGCGGGCAGGAGCGTGGACGCGCTGGCATTTACAGCGGGCATGGTGCACGAGAAGGACAAGCCCGCAACGAGCGGCGTGGCGTTTGAGCAGCTCCTGAAGGCAGCACAGATGGCCAGCGCCGATGGAGACGGCAAGAGCGGCGGACAGGGTTCAGACACAAAGGCGCGCGATTACTCGATGCACTCGTTTGGCGCACAGTTTGTGGAGGTGGAATGGGACCCGGGAATCGCGAAGCTGCGTGTGAGCCGCGTGGTGTCGGTGGTGGATGCAGGACGAATCATCAACCCCAAGACGGCGGGCAACCAGATGGCCGGCGCAGTGGTGATGGGCGTGGGCATGGGCCTGTTCGAAGAGACGATCTACGACCCGCGCAACGGCCACGCGATCAACGACAACTTTGCGGACTACGTGGTTCCGACGAGCGCGGACGCGCCCGTGATCGATGTCCACTTTCTGGATATTCCCGACCCGCAGATGGGCGAGTATGGCGCGCGCGGCATCGGCGAGATCGGACTGGCAGGCATCGCTCCGGCGATCACGGCGGCGGTGTATCACGCGACCGGCGTGCGGGTGCGCGAGCTGCCTGTGCGGATCGAAGACCTGCTGCAGTCAACCGTTGCCGTGTGAGCCACATACGCGTGCGCGGAACTCGGCATTCCCGTTGGGTGACTACCGTCCGGCACTGGAAGTACCCGAATGGCGGGTACTTCCGTCACAGGTGCCTTGTTTTGTCCCGATACGGCGCAAATTGCTGCGAAGACGAGATATAGTTCCCTAGAGATCATCCGCTGAATCAGGATCCGCGTTGCAGAAGACGTCTGAAAGTAGCGCGCCTGTCGGCTGTGACTCCTGGAGCATTTGCGAATGAACAACTTTCAGAGGGTCTTCTGTTGCGCCCTCTCTCTCATGTACGTGGCGCTGCCGAGTGTGGCGGTGGCCCAGTCTGGACACAGTGCCGTCCCATCGCGGATTGTCAGCGCGGCCGATAACAGTCGCGTGGTGCAACTGCCGGGGAACACGCATCCGCTGGCGCAGGCCCGGTTCGACCGTGGCGCAGTGCCGGCGCAGATGCCGATGGAGCACATGCTGCTGCTGCTGCAACGCAGCGCGGAACAGCAGGCCGCACTGGACACGTTGGTGGCACAGCAGAGTGACCGCTCCTCCGCGAACTACCATCGCTGGCTGTCGCCGACCGAGTTTGGCCAGCAGTTTGGACCTTCGGACGCCGACATCGCCCAGGTGACCAGCTGGCTGCGCGCAGAGGGGCTGACCGTCGACAAGGTGAGCAACGGCCGCGTGACCATTGAGTTTTCCGGCGCCGCGGCGCAGGTGCAGGCAGCCTTCCATACCGAGATCCATAACTACATGGTGAACGGCGAGATGCATGTGGCGAACAACAGCGACCCGTCGATTCCGGAGGCGCTGACGCCGGTGGTGGCCGGCGTCTCGTCG
>JAJZFE010000240.1 GCA_021798655.1 Acidobacteriota bacterium
ACACGTTCTTCTTTGTGAACTACGAAGGGCTGCGCCGAGCAGCAACCGATGCCATGACCGACACCGTGCCGACCGCACAGGAGGTGGCGGGTGACTTCAGCGCCAGCGGGATCAACATCTACGATCCGACTTCGACGTACGCCAATCCTGCGTATAACTCGTCGCTGCCGACCAGCCCGACGAATCCGCAGTTTCTGCGTCAGCAGTTTCAGTATCAGGGCCAACTGAACGTGATTCCTCCCGATCGGCTGAATACGGCGTCGATGATCATGCTGCAGAAGTACGTACCGCGGCCCAATCAGATGAGCGGTATGGGCATGGGCATGGCGATGAACGGCCAGCCGACCGTGATTGGCGCAGGAAACGATGCGAACAACTATCTGGACCTGCGCAATGAGCTGCACAGCACCGATCAGGGAACAGTGCGGCTGGACCATGACTTCAACCAGGGGAGCACGTCCTTCATCCGTTACAGCGCGCAGGGCGAGTACGGATTCATGCCGGAGAACCTGCCCGGCTTCGGCTACAACCACGACAACCTCTCGCAGCAGGGTGTACTGGGCTTCAGCACGATTCTTTCTCCGCGGCTGTTGAACACGGCGACGCTGGCGATCTCGCGACTGAGCATGAACCACACGACCGAGAGCGCGAACACGAACGATATCGTGAGCCAGCTCGGCATCCAGGGCGTAGGCTTTGGTGGGCCGGGAGCGTGGGGAGCGCCGTACTTCACGGTGCAGGGCTACTCTCCCTTCGGCGACAGCTTCTCGGCGACCCCGATGCACGCCTGGGACACGCTGATCGAAGGCCGCGACTCCCTGACGCTGCAAACAGGCAAGCACACCTACAAAGCTGGCGGCGTGTATCAGCGCTACATCTGGCCGATGTGGGGGTTCTTCGAAAACCGCGGGTACTATCAGTTCACCAATGGCTTCACGTCCGAGAGCCTGACCAACGATGGCACCGGCTCTGCGCTGGCCAGCTTTATGCTGGGCATGCCCGTGGTGCGGCAGCGTCAGGCGGGCGTGCCGCAGATGAACCTGCGGCAGTGGTACGCGGACGGGTTTGCACAGGACACCTACCGCATCAGCGCTTCGACCACGCTGAACTACGGCCTGCGCTACGAGTACATGAGCCCGCTGTGGGACGTGACGTATACGAACAGCAATCTGATCTTCAACAGCGGTACGCCGTCGCCGTTTATCGGGGGACAGGCGGGCTTTCCGCGCGGGCTGATGTATCCGAACCGGGTGGACTTTGCGCCGCGGCTTGGATTGGCCCAGAGCCTGGGTCACGGCACGGTATGGCATGTTGCCTACGGCATCTTCTACACGCCGGTGGACATGAACACGTGGTGCAACCAGCGGCACAACATTCCCTACGTCTTTCCGGAGACGGCGCAGAGCGACAACTACACGCCGACGGCGGCGATTGCCAACTACAACTTCGCCTCGCCGGTGCTGGGCAAGACCGTGGTGAGCTTTACCGGGATGAGCCTGCACGCGGCACCGCAGTACATCCAGCAGTGGAGCACGTCATTTGAAAAGAGCCTGGGGAACAAGTCCACGGTGGAGATCGGCTACATCGGCTCCGGCGGCTTCCACCTGCAGCGCGCGCACCTGGTGAACAATGCCCTGCCCGGCCCCGGCGCGATTCAGCCGCGACGCCCCCATACGTCGATGAACTTTGTGACGGGGACGGTGCTGCCGAGCAACATCACGGTGGCCAATCCCGCGAACCCGCTGGTAACGCCGGTGAGCGTGATCAACCTGCTGGAGAATACGGCGCAGAGCTGGTACGACGGCGGCTATGTCACGTACCGTCACCGCTACTCGCAGGGTGTCACCATGCTGGCGAACTACACGTACTCCAAGAACCTTTCGAACGCGCCGGACTTCCGCTCGCCGATGTATGAATCGACGATTCCGCAGAACGACAATGACCTGAATGCCGAGAAGGGGCTGGCCTGCGACATCAAACATCGCTTCGTCTTCAGCGGTGTGTTCGACATTCCTTCGTGGAACCGATCGAGCTTCGCGAAGACGGTGACTTCGAACTGGCACCTTTCGACGATCTATCAGATTCAGTCGGGGTACCCGTTCACGGTCTCGGTCTTCGGCGATACGGCGAACGCCGGCACAGCGCTCGGCGAGAACCCCATCCGCGCCAATGCCACTGGGCAGCCGGTGTTCTCCAAGGGCACACGGAACGCGATGTCGTGGTTCAACACGGCAGCCTTCACCACGCCTTCGGCTTACACCTTCGGCAACGTGGGCAGAAACTCGGTCTACGGGCCGGGGATGCAGAGCCTGGACTTTGCGCTGGTCCGCAGCTTCGCGCTCAACCGGCGGATGAACCTGCAGATGCGCGGCGAAGCGTTCAACTCGCTGAACAAGGTGAACCTCGATACACCGAACCGGTTTGTGAACACGGCCGGCTTCGGCACGATCACCGATGCGATGGACCCCGCACGGCAGCTGCAGATGAGCGCACGGCTCTCCTTCTAAGAACCGCTGCAGGCAAGGCAAAGGGAGACCCTGTTACGGGTCTCCCTTGCTCTTGCTCGCTTTGTCTCTTGTGCGGTGCCGGGGCGTCGCTACTTTGCGGCTGCGGCCTTTTCACGTTCGAGGAAGCGCTCCATGAACTTCGTGTCGAAGTTGCCGGAGCGGAACTCGGCGTCAGCAAAGATGCGCTGGTGCAGCGGGATCGATGTATGAATGCCCTGCACGACGAACTGCGAGAGCGCGCGCTGCATCTTGTCCATCGCTTCCACGCGGTCCTTGCCGTGGCAGATGAGTTTGGCGATGAGCGAGTCGTAGTACTGCGGCACGACGCCCTCGGCATACTGCGCCGTGTCCACGCGGACACCGTTGCCGCCGGGCAGGTTGAAGACGGTGATCTTGCCGGGCGAGGGCGTGAACTTGTCGGGGTGCTCGGCGTTGATGCGGCACTCGATCGCGTGGCCGTTGATCTTCGGGACCTCGGGAACGATGTCCGAAAGCTTTTCTCCGGCGGCGATGCGTAGCTGCGCCTTCACCAGATCGACGCCTGTGACCATCTCCGTCACACAGTGCTCCACCTGGATGCGGGTGTTCATCTCGATGAAGTAGATCTCGCCGTCTTCGTCCATGAGGAACTCGATGGTGCCGGCGTTCCAGTAGCCGATGTCCTTGAGCGAACGCTTGATGACGTTGCCCATCTGCTCGCGCTGCTTGGGCGTGATCTGCAGGCTGGGTGCTTCTTCGATGAGCTTCTGGTGACGGCGCTGGATGGAGCACTCGCGCTCGCCGAGGCTCATGACGTTGCCGTGCTCGTCGGCCAGCACCTGGAACTCAATGTGGCGGGGGCGCTCGATGAACTTCTCCATGTAGAGCTCGCCGTTGGAGAAGGCGTTGAGCGCCTCGGTGGAGGCTTGCTGATAGAGCGCGGGCAGCTCTTCCTTGTTGCGGCAGATTCTCATGCCACGTCCGCCACCGCCGGCGACGGCCTTCAGGATGACGGGGTACTTGATCTTCGCGGCGGTGGCGAGGGCGTCCTGTTCGTCCTTGAGGATGCCGTCGGAGCCAGGAAGGATGGGCACTTTAGCGTCCTTCATGGTCTGGCGCGCGGTGGACTTTTCGCCCATCATGCGGGTGACTTCGGGGCGCGGACCGATGAACTTGATGTTCGAGGCGCGGCAGACCTCGGCAAAGTTGGCGTTCTCCGAGAGCAGGCCATAGCCGGGGTGGATGGCGTCGGCACCGGCGATCTCCGCCGCAGAGATGACGGCGGGCACGTTGAGGTAGCTGTCTTTGGAGGGCGGCGGGCCGATGCAGATGGCCTCGTCGGCGAAGCGGACGTGCAGGCTGTTGCGATCGGCCTCGGAGTAGACGGCCACCGTGCGGATGCCCATCTCTTTGCACGCGTTGATGACACGCAGCGCGATCTCTCCGCGATTGGCGATTAGAACTTTACGAAACATCGGACACCTTTTGATCTGTCAAAGCGAAGTGCTTTTCGTTTGTTTTCTTTTACTTGATGGCAAAGAGCGGTTGGCCGTACTCGACGGGCTGGCCGGCCTGGACGAAGACCTTGACGATCTTGCCGGCGGCGTCGCTTTCGATCTCGTTCATGAGCTTCATGGCCTCGACGAT
>JAJZFE010000062.1 GCA_021798655.1 Acidobacteriota bacterium
CGCCTCCAGCTCCACCGTCGAGGACTACACCTTCGTCCCCGCCGCCCTGCGCCAGCAGGCCCGGCTCGCCGCCCGGCGCGCCACCGACCTCGTCCTCCGCGCACAGCTCCGCGTGCCCGCACCCAACGGCCACGGCACCGTCCTCACCGTCTGGGCGCAGCAGTACGACCCGCTCACGCTCATCCCCGTCTCCGCCCGCAACTACGAGATGCCCGCACTCTCCTCCGGCGAGAGCGCCAGCGCCATGGCCTACCTCATGAGCCTGCCCCACCCCTCGCCCACCATCGTGCGCGCGGTCAACGCTGCGGCGGCGTGGTTCGATAGCGCAAAGATCATGGGCTATGTGTGGAGCGGGGGGCGCGGCACCCCCGGCGGACGCCATCTCGAAGCCGTCCCCGGCGCAGGCCCCCTCTGGGCTCGCTACTACTCCCTCACCACCGGCAAACCCATCTTCGGCGACCGCGACAAGTCCATCCACGACGACGTCATGGACATCTCCCCCGAGCGCCGCAACGGCTACGCCTGGTACGGCAGCGGAGAGTCCAGGGTGCTCGCCGACTACGCCACCTGGAAGCAGACCCACCCCGCCAGCTAGAGCACGCCTACCCGATCTCGCCCAGCGCGCCCCTCGCCGCCTCCAGCAGCAGCGCCACCTCCGCCTCGCCGTGCACCGCGCTCACAAACGCCGCCTCGAACTGGCTCGGCGGCAGCCACACGCCGCGCTCCAGCATCCCGCGATGGAACGCCGCAAACGCCGCCGTGTTCGACTGCGCCGCGCTGGCAAAGTCCGTCACCGGCTCCGGCGTAAAGAACCAGGTCAACATGCTGCCCACGCGGTTGGTCGTCAGGCCAATGCCTCTCTCCGCCGCCAGCGTCGCCACGCCCTCGGCCATCGCCGCCGTGGTCGCTTCCAGCTTCGGATAGATCGTCTCGCGCCCGGCCAGGATCGCCCGCAGCGTCGCGATGCCCGCGGCCATCGCCAGTGGATTGCCGCTCAGCGTGCCTGCCTGGTACACCGGTCCCAGCGGCGCAAGGCAGTCCATCACCTCCGCGCGGCCGCCGAACGCGCCACACGGCAGCCCGCCGCCGACGATCTTGCCCAGCGTCGTCAGGTCCGGCGCGGCCTCGCCCGTCGCGCAGCCATACAGCCCCTGCGCCCCGCCCGGCGACAGCCGAAAGCCCGTCATCACCTCATCGAAGATCAGCAGCGCGCCGTACCTCCGCGTCACCGCCCGCAGCCCCGCCAGGTACCCCGGCGTCGGCGCAATGGTTCCCGCGTTGCCCACCACCGGCTCCAGAATCACGCACGCAATCGCCTCCGGCCGTGCCGCAAACGCCGCCTCCACCGCCGCCAGATCGTTGTACGGCAGCGCGATCGTATGCTGCACCGTCTCCGCAGGAACCCCCGCCGAACCCGGTATCCCGAACGTCGCCACGCCGCTGCCCGCCTTCACCAGCAGCGCATCCGAGTGCCCGTGATAACACCCCTCGAACTTGATAAAAAATGGCCTGCCCGTAAACCCGCGCGCCAGCCGGATCGCGCTCATGCACGCCTCCGTGCCCGAGCTGACAAACCGCAGCTTCTCCACGCTCGGAAAGCACTGCTGCACCAGCTCAGCCAGGTCAGCCTCCGCCGCGGTGCTCGCGCCGAACGACGCGCTCTTCGCCGCCGCTGTCTGAATCGCCTCCACCACCGGCGGATACGCATGGCCCAGCAGCATCGGTCCCCAGCTGCCGAACATATCCAGAAAGCGGTTGCCGTCCGCGTCGGTCAGGTACGCGCCCGCCGCGCTCTCCACAAATGGCGGATGCCCGCCCACCGCGCGGAACGCCCGCACCGGCGAGTCCACGCCACCCGGCAACAATCTCTCGGCGCGCTGCTGCAACGCGCCCGAACGCGAAAACGATAGCTTCATCTCTTCAGTATAAGAACCCATGTTCGCTTCTGCTCACGTTTCCTACATCCGTGGCTGATACACTGGCCGCAACGCATCTCCTGCTGCATCTCTCCCGGTTCGTCTGGCCCCTACAACTTCCAGCACGCCTGCTCTCGTCCCTGCTTCTGGTCGCGGCAACTGCCACGTCCTCCATCCGAATCTCGTTGTCACCCGTTCAAGGTACCCATAGTGAAATCCCGCACCGAAGACGGCGTTCTCTCCATCGCCGCGCGCGCTGCCGACACCGATGATCGCGGCGCGATGCCCACCGACCCGCGCCTGCTCGCCAACGATCGCATCAAAGGGCTCGCCCGCCGCACCTTCAATAAGCATGTGCTCTCCGAGATTGGCGGCTTCAGCGGCCTCTTCCAGCTCGACGCCGAACGCTTTCCCGATCCCGTCCTCGTCTCCTCCACCGACGGCGTCGGCAGCAAGCTCCAGCTCGCCGCGCAGCTCGGCCTGCACGCCTCCATCGGCGCGGACCTGGTCAACCACTGCGTCAACGACATCGCCGTGCAGGGCGCAACGCCGCTCTTCTTCCTCGACTACTTCGCCACCGGCAAGCTCGACCCCGAGGTCATCCAGCAGATCATCAGCGGCCTGGTTGACGCCTGCCGCGCCAACGCCTGCGCGCTGCTCGGCGGCGAAACCGCCGAGACCCCTTCGCTCTACGGGCCCGGCGACTACGAACTCGCCGGCTTCATCACCGGCGTCGTCAGCCGGCCGCGCCTCCTCACCGGCTCTGACATCGCCGAAGGCGACTGCCTCCTCGGCCTGCCCTCCAACGGCCTGCACACCAACGGATACAGGCTCGCCCAGAAGCTGCTCTTTGACGTCGCCCGCTACGCGCCCACGCAGTACGTCAACGAACTCGGGGACAAGGTCGCCGCCGCGCTCATGCGACCGCACCGCAGCTACCTCGCGCCCATCCGCAAGCTCATCCAGGCCGAGGTCGTCAGCGGCTTCGCTCACATCACCGGCGGCGGCATCACGGAGAACCTGCCCCGCATCTTCCCTCGCAGCCTCGCCCCGCAGGTGGACTGCTCCGCCTGGGACCCGCCACCACTCTTCGCCCACCTCCAGCAGCTCGGCGGCCTCTCCCGCGACGAGATGTTCGCCCACTTCAACATGGGCATCGGTCTGGTCGCCATCGTCCCCGCGCCGCTGCTCAAAAAAGCCCGCATGGTGCTCACCCGCATGAACGAGCGCTCCATCGTCATGGGCCGCGTCATCCGCAAGGCCAGCGCCAAACTCGTCTACAGCTAAAGCCGCTTTTTGCGGATGTATCCCATCTTGCTTGTCATTCCCGAAGGGAATCTGCGTCTTGTCGGCTTCGGCACGGCCACGTCTGAAACCAAAATGCTCTGGCCACAGCGCGTCATGCTTCCCAGGGATTGATCACCGCCACGCCCGCCGCCAGAAACGGCCTCACGTCCCGAGTCGCCACCGCGTGCCCGTTAACCGCTGCGATCGCCGCGATCTGCGCGTCGGCGAAGGGCAGCGTATAACGCTTCGTCCTGGCTTCGGCATGGAGAGCCCCATAGGCTGTAGCCGCTTCTTCATCGAACGAAAGAATCGGGTTCACAAACGTTGAGAGCACGGTCTCCATGTCCGCAGTGAGAGCGGCTCTGCGCTTGCCCGGAGGCAGAACCGCAATGCCCGCCTGCAGTTCCGCAAGCGTGATGGCGGTAACGTGAAGCGCCCAGTTCCTCTGGCGATCAAACCATGCCATCATGCGAGGATTGGGCGTCGGCTTCCACAACTCCGAAACCACGTTCGTGTCGAGAACGATCACTCGAAACTCGCCGGCTTGATCGGTGCCTGGTCTCGTTTGATCTCAGGAAGGGTATAGCCATGCTTTCTGAAGATCCTATGCAGCTTCGTACCCAGGCCATCTCCCTGTTCCGGTCTTAACGACGCATCCAAAATCGCCCGCACCTCGGCCTCGGCACTCGTGCCCCGCAGCTTCGCCCGCTGCTTCAGCGCCGTATGCACCTCTACCGAAAGATTCCGCACTGTGATCGCCGGCATCGCTCACCTCACACTTCGTATGATATCAGCCACCCGCAAAATGCTATCACTGCGATACCTGCGCCACCAGCGGATACGTGTACACCAGTACCGCGCCCAGTAGAATCACCAGCCCCTGAAAGTACGCGAACGTACGCACGTCGCCGGTCTCCGGCATGTCCCG
>JAJZFE010000408.1 GCA_021798655.1 Acidobacteriota bacterium
GCAATCGAGTCGGCGCAACCAGCAGTACCGAGTCGCCGGGAACCTCGGTGCTGCCGCCGGTGATGTCAGCGTCTTCGTGCTGCAGGTTCACCTCGAGTACGCTTGGCTGCTTGATCTGCAACTGAGCGAAGTCAGCGGGTTTTGGATCGCCATCGAACTCGTGCTGGAGGTCATCGCTGGTGATCGTTCGCGTGTTCACGTCGATCAGCGGAACGTCTCCGCCCTGCCAGTGCATCGACTTTGCGGAGTAGGTCAGCGTGGTGCCGACGAGAAACCGCGCGCGCTCTGCGGTCCAGCATCCTCGATTCGTCGTGGGCAGCAGCCGCACAATGCGCCAGGAGCCTTGCAGAGAAGTCGGCAGAGGCTCTGCAGCGCACGAAGCCAGGCACACAGCAAGGCAACAAAGCAGCGCGCTACCGCGTCGTCGCGGCCCGCTGGTTGTTCGGTGATGGCTCTGTATTCCTGGAATCACCTCTACAGTTTAGCGAGGATGACCTCCCAAGACTATCCTCGGTGTCGGCAGTTCGGTAGTGAACCAGCTTTGCGTTGCGGCAGACGAGCCCCTTAAGCTGGAAGTATGACCTCTCGCTGTGTGATCACTCGCCTCCTCCGTCCAGACGCTGCAGCGATTGATCTGCTGCAGGAGTACTACGAAGCGGTCAACGTAGTGCAGCGAGACTCACCCGAAGCGATGCAGGAGATCCTCGACGATCCAGAGTCGGGCATCTGGCTTGCCTATAGTGAGCAGCAGCCCGTCGGATGCGTTGTGCTGCGGCGACTGCGTGCGATTCCGTCTGCGGCCGAGTGTAAACGGCTGTACGTTCGCCCGCAGGCCCGCGGTCAGCGTATTGCGGATCAACTGCTGGACGCGCTGGAGCAGTTCGCGCGCGATGCAGGGATCGAGTGGATCTATCTGGACAGCTACGATGACCTCAAGGCGGCCATTGCGCTGTATCGCAAGCGCGGCTATGCGGCATGTGAGCGGTATAACACCAACCCGCAGGCAACGGTCTTTATGCGTAAACAACTGGATGCGTAAGCAGCTGGTTAGACGGTTGGTCGCGATTCAGGGGTGCAGTGACCTGCGCCGTTGGCTGCCAGATAGTCACCGTTCGCTGCGGCATATTACCGTTGGCTGCTTCTCTCAAGACTTCCGTCTATGAGTTCAATAGCCTGAGCATGGGCAAGATACCGCAAAGCTGGCTCTATTCACCGGGCTCGGCAGGTTGTTGGTGTACAGGCTTTCATTTCAAGGGGCTCGTTGCAGCACGTCAGTGGCGACCTCCTACTATTCAGGAGACGGATGATGGGAAAAGCGACGAAGGTCCTCGAAAAGGGTGTTGTACTGACGGCTAAAGCAGGTTGGGCTGTCTTCGACAAGCTGAACTCGTTCGGTCCGAACAAGAGCTTCACACCGAAGTGGTCGGACAAGCCGCTGCTGAAGAGCTACCAGAAAGAGAAGCCGCCTCTCGGCTGGCCGCGTACCACGGACTCGCTGTGTCCGAAGTGTATTCCGGAGATTCGCCAGCAGATCGTAGACGGCAAGCTGCCGCACGAGATTCTGTTGAACGAGAAGGTTGGCGAGATCAAGGCGCAGATTATCGAGCGCGATGGCCAGATCCTGATGGTGAAGGACTGCCCGATTCACGGCCACTTTGAGGACGTGATGTCGATCGACACGGCCTTCATGCAGCATCTGGAAGAGGTCTTTCCGGGCCGCGACATTCGCGCACACAACGATGGAAACCTGCATAACCACGGCACCTCGACCGTGACGCATGGCCGCGGTTCGGTGCTCACGATTGACCTTACAAACCGCTGCAACATGATGTGCGATCCATGCTTCATGGACGCAAACCAGGTCGGTTTCGTGCACGAGCTGACGTGGGACGAGATCAAGACCATGCTCGACAACGCCGTAACCATCAAGCCGAAGCGCCAGATGAGCGTGCAGTTCTCCGGCGGCGAGCCGACGCTGAGCCCGTACTTTCTGGACGCAGTGGCCTACGCGCGCAAGGTGGGTTACACCTCGGTGCAGGCCGCGACGAATGGTATCGAGTTCGCGAAGTCCAAGGAGTTTGCCAAGGCTTCGGCCGAAGCGGGTCTGCGCTATGCGTACCTGCAGTTCGACGGCATCGGCAATGCAGCGAACTCGCACCGCAAGGTTGGCAACGCGTTCGACGTGAAGCTGCAGGCGATCCACAACCTCCACGAGGCTGGAGTGGATATCGTTCCGGTGACGACGATCGTGAACGGCATCAACAATGAGCAGGTTGGCCGCATCATCGAGTTCGCGCTGGACAATCCGAAGAAGATCAACTTCCTCAGCTTCCAGCCGGTGAGCTTTACGGGCCGCGATGAGGCAGTGTCGGACGAGCGCCGTGCGGCGCAGCGTTACACGCTGTCGCATCTGGCACACGACGTGAAGAACCAGACCGGACTAGGCGAGCCGGTGCGCGACTGGTTCCCGATCAGCTTCATGTCCACGTTCTCTGACTGGGCCGATCTGGTGCATGGGCCAGACCACGACTGGGGCCAGTTGTCGTGCGGCTGCCATCCGAACTGCGGTATCGGCATGGCGCTGATGATCGACAAGGAGACCAAGGAAGCGGTCCCTGTTACGGCATTCATCAACGCAGAGCGTCTGGCAAAGGACATTGCTCGGGTGAACGATGCGGCACGTGGCAAGTTCCTTACTATTGTGGGTGCTTCGCTGGCGCTGCTGCGTAACTATGAGCCGGGCAACGCGCCGACCCACTTCAACATCGGCTCGCTGCTTACCAAGTTTGACAAGTCGTTTGGAGCCACGGGCCGCGACTACGGCAAGGTGGGCGCAGACCGCACCATCGAAGACATCCAGAAGCGTCGCGCTGACCGCTGGAACTTCCTGTTCATCGCAGGCATGTGGTTCCAGGACCTGTTCAACTACGACTTCCGCCGCACGGAGCAGTGCATCATTCCGTACGCGACGCAGGAGGGCGAGATCAGCTTCTGTGCGTACAACACTGGTGTGGGCTGGCGCAACATCATCGAGAAGATGCACATGACCAGCTCGCTGACCAAGTGGTACGAGGAGCACGGCCGGCATGAGATCTTCGCCGGCGGCAAGAAGGTGGGCATCGAGAAGCAGGAGAAGTACGATCTCGTGCTGAACGAAGCCCATGTGAATGCTGCCGCGAACGACACCTTCGACAAGAGCGGCATCGCGAAGAACGCACGCGAGGAGAAGATTCGTGCGCGCGACGCGAAGCTGAAGCAGGAGGCCGAGAACGCTCGCATGGCCAAGCTCTACCGCAAGGAGATCCTGAAGGAGCCGGAGCTTCCTGGTGGCTTTGTCGCGCTGGGTGAGATCAAGGCAGCGAAGGCAGAGGACAAGGATCTGGTCGCAGGCGACTGATCCACCGGTATAGTCAACGCAGGTCAAAGGCCGCCAGAATTGGCGGCCTTTGACCTGTCCGAGAGGCCGGATGACAAGATGTTCAGGCCGTATCCAGCTGTTGAATCCAATGTCTTTGGCGGCGAAATCAGCGGGTTTCGACGACTCTGCCGTGTCGGACGTGGCACGGAACAGCGGGTCCGCAGATGGCACTTGCGCGCGGGGAAAGTGTTATGCGATACCTTGATGTCACGGCACCATTTCCAGCAGGACTTCAGCGTCCTGCGTTGGAACGGAAGAAGTATCTTAGATTTTGGAGAGTTTTGTGACACAGGCTTATATCAACCGCATAGCTACAGCTGTACCGGACGCGGATGTCCACGGAGCCTTCGTCGCCTTTGCCGGCAACATGCTGGAAGATCCGAGGATGCAGGCGATCTTCTATCGAATGGCGCAGCGTTCGGGAATCCGTCGCCGGTTTTCGGTGTTGACCCCGAATCCGCCGCACACGGAGTTTCATGTTGATCCGTACAAGTTCTACGTTCGGGGTAGCTTTCCCGGCACGGCCCAGCGCATGGAGATCTTCGAGAAGCTGGCACCGCGGCTGGCGAAGAAGACGCTGGACAAGCTGAAGCTGAGCGAGGAGGAGCGTCGCGGCATCACGCACATCCTGGTGACGTGCTGCACGGGGCTGTATGCTCCTGGGCTGGACTTCGACATCCTCGATCA
>JAJZFE010000121.1 GCA_021798655.1 Acidobacteriota bacterium
ACTCATCCTCGCCGGCATCGCCCTCACCACCATCTGGCAGCGCACCACCCACAGGCTGCCCAGCATCATCGCCAGCCAGAAGACCCACCCCGCCCTGGCCAATCCCGCACCCATCCCCAGCTAGTCCCTACGGCTGGCTCAGCCGCTCCATCAGGATCGCCATCCGCTTCGCCTGCAGCGGCAGCGAGTCCAGATACACCGTCTCCCCCTCCGCATGGGCGCCATCGCCCATAGCGCCCGTCCCAACCAGTCCCACCACATACGGCGCAACAAAGGCAATGTCTCCTGCCCCGCCCAGCATCGGGTCCATCACCTCCTGCGGCCCCACGCCCAGCGCTGCGTTCACCTCGTTCAACTGCTTCACCAACGCATGTGCTTCCGCCGTCTCCGCCATCGCCGGATAGCCCTCATCGAACGAGATCGTCGCGCCTGTCTTGGCCAGATGGTCCGCCACAATCGCCCGCATCTTCGCCTCCACCCGCTGCGTCTGCTCGTTGCTCAGCGTGCGGATGTCGCCCTCCGCCAACGCTACCGGCGGAATCACATTGCTCTTTCCCGTAACCGTGCCGCCCGACCCGGTGTCGTTCCACTTCGCCGTCGCTCCGCCCAGCACCATCCCCACGCTGAACGTCAGCCCCTTCTCCGGCAACTGAGTCCGAAACTGGTCCAGAATCCGCGCCAGCTCATAGATCGCACCATAGCCAAACGGCTCGCGAAAGATCTGCGACGAGTGCCCGCTGCGTCCGCTCGTCTCCAGATGCCACAGAATCGCACTCCTCCGGCTGATGCGGATCATGTCCTTGCCGCCAATCCGCGAGCCGTTCTCAAACTCCAGCGCCACATCGCTCCGCTTGCCTACCTCGATCATGTCTCTCCGGCTCAGGCTGGTCGGCTCTCCGTGCAACTCCTCGTCGCCGCTCAGCACGATCGTGATCTCCGCCTGGTCCAGCGTACCCGCGGCCTGCATCGCCTTCAGCGCAGACAGCATCACCACCAGCCCGCCCTTCATGTCATTCACGCCCGGCCCGGTCGCCACCTTGCCCTCGGTCCCCGGCACAATCGCGTACCTCTGAAACGAACTCGTCGGCTCAAACACCGTGTCCATATGCCCGATCAGCAGAATCCGCTTCCCGCACTTACCCGACCCCGCCGGACATGCATGTTCCGCCACCAGGTCTCCCGCTCGCCCATCGAACGCCTGCATCGGCACCCACCGCGTCTTGAAGCCCAGCGCCTCAATCTGCGGCATCACCACATCCTTTACCGCCAGCACGCCAGGCAGATTCATCGTGCCGCTGTTGATGTCCACCAACTTTTCCAGCAGTATCACCGCCGCCGGGTTCTCTGCGTCCACCGCCCGCACCATCGCGCTCTCCGCCGCCGAGAGCTTCGGCTCCGCAT
The DNA here is from genome assembly GCA_021798655.1 of Acidobacteriota bacterium. Next base: position 1,402 of record JAJZFE010000121.1, read on the forward strand.
TCTGGCCCGACGCCATGGAGCACACGCCAGCCGCAGCCAGCAGAAAGAGAATTCGTGAAGTCATCATCGTGGCCGGAGAATATCACGTCATCTCCGCTCGCTCGCAACTTATGTCGCCAGCTAGGTCACCGGCATCTGCACAATGTCGTCGCTGCGCACCCGCGTCTTGCTACGCGTAGTTAGCGTCAGTGCCGCCGCCAGAATCAATCCGCCGCCAGCCCACGCACTCGGCCCCAGCCGCTCGCCCAGCACCAACACGCCCAGCAGGCTTCCGATCAGCGGCTCCATATTCAGCAGCACCCCCGCCTGCGACGCCGGCACCTGCGTCATCCCCCAGTTCCATAGCAGCGTCGTCGTGGCCGTACACAGCACACCGCTCGCCGCCAGTGCCAGCCACGCCTTCAGCGACACCCCCGTCACCGGCGGCATCCCATACCGCACCGGAACCCACACCACCAGCATCAGCGTCCCCAGCAGCAGCCCATAGGCTGTCACTACCACATGGCTATGCCGCTCCATCAACTGCTTGTTGATCAGAATCCAGAACAGCGCGATCCCCAGCGAAAGCACCACCAGCAGATCCCCGCCCAGCGTCGCCTCGCCCGCACCGGCATGGTGCTTGCCGCCCAGCGCAATCAGCGCCGCCCCACAGGTCGAACCCGCCAGCGCCACCCAGCCCAGACCATCCATCCGCTCATGCGCAAAAATCGCCGCACCTACCGCCAGAATCACCGGCATCGTCCCCACCATCAACGACGCATGGCTCACCGTCGTAATCGACAGTCCATAGAACTGGATCAAAAACTGCAAGGGAACTCCCAGAAACGAAGCCGCCAGCAGCACGCCCCACTCCTTGCCGTTCAGCCCCGGACGATGTGTAACCAGAAGCGGCACAAGTGCGATGATCGCGAACAAAAACCGGTACAGCACCATATGCGCAAAGCCCATCTCCGCCAGCGCAATCTTGCCGAAAAAGAAGCCGCATCCCCAAAAAGAACTCGCCAGCGCGCACGCACCAAACCCCAGCGCCCGTTGTCTCCGTAAATCTGCCATACCTCCACTCTCGCACACTCAAAACAAAAATGGCGGAGACCGAAGCCTCCGCCATTCCCGTCTACTCGCTTACACCTACCAGACTCGGCAGCTATCCACCGGAACCATCGGCGCACCCTTCTTGCATCCGAAGGCCTCCGCAAACCCCGGCTGATTCACAATCGCGCCATTCGCGCGGAAGTGATCCGGCGAGTGTGGATCGGTCAGCACCTGGTTCCGCACCTGCTCCGGACGGGCGTTCTCGCACCAGTTCTGTGCGAAGCCAATGTAGAACCGCTGCGGTGCCGTAAACCCATCCTTCTTTGCGCTCAGATCCACGCCATTGGCTTTCGCCCGCTCCAGATAGGCCATGTACGCCAGCACCAGTCCGCCGTTGTCCGCCGTGTTCTCACCCAGCGTCAGCTTGCCGTTTACCTTCACGTCGTCGACCGCCGTAAAGCCGCCGTACTCCTTCACCAGGCAGTCCGTGCGCGCCTCGAACTTCTTGGTATCCTCAGCAGTCCACCAGTCGCTCAGGTTGCCCTTGGCGTCGAACTTCTTGCCCTCATCGTCGAACCCGTGGGTCAACTCGTGGCCAATCACCGCGCCGATGTGCCCATAGTTCACCGCGTCATCCTGCTTCGGATCGTAGAACGAAGGCTGCAGAATCCCGGCAGGAAAGTTGATGTCGTTCATGCTGGGGTCGTAGTACGCATTCACCGTCGGCGGCGTCATGCCCCACTCGCTGTGGTCCACCGGCTTGCCGATCTTGTTCAACTGGCGGTCGTTTTCGAACGCATTGGCGCGCAGCGAGTTGCCCAGCGCATCTTCCGGCTTCACCTCCAGCTTGGAGTAGTCGCGCCACTTGTCCGGATAGCCGATCTTGTTGGCCACCCCATGCAGCTTCTCCTTCGCCCGCGTCTTGGTCGCAGCCGACATCCAGTCCAGCGTGTCGATGTCGCGGTCCATCGCGTTCTCAATGTCCTTCACCATTTCGACCATCTTGGTCTTGCTGTCGCCGGCAAAGTACTCTTCCACATACACCTTGCCCAGCGCCTCGCCCAGCGCACCGTTTACCGCGTTCGAGCAGCGCTTCCAACGCGCCGCCTGCACCGGCTGCCCGTTCAGCTTGCGCCCGTAAAAATCAAAGTTCTCTTCGTCGAAGCGCTTCGGCAGACGGCTCGCTGCCGCCGTCAACAGGTGGTAGCGCATATACGCCTTCAGCGTCTCCAGATCGTTGGCCTGCAACTGCTTGCTCAGGGCAGGGAAGAACTCCGGTGTCGCATCGTTTATCTCCGTCACCCGCGGCGAGTGGACCGCCGTCTCAAACGTCGCAAAGTTGAACCCCGGCGTGCTGGCTTCAAACGTCGCAATCGGCTGCAGATGGTAGATCTTCTCCGGGTCGCGCATCTCCGTCACGCCCATGGAGCCCTTGGCCAACGCCGTCTCCATCGCCATCACCGCCTTCGCGTCCTTGGCGGCTTGCTCAGGCGCCCTGCCTGCCAGCGTTAGCATCTTGGCAACATGCTCCACATACTGCTTGCGAACCTCTTCATCCTTCGCGCCCGTCCGCAGGTAGTAGTCCTTCTCCGGAAGCCCCAGTCCGCCCTGGCTGACAACTGCAATCTGCTTGGTCGCGTCCTTGAAGTCCTGCTGCTCGCCATAGC
>JAJZFE010000316.1 GCA_021798655.1 Acidobacteriota bacterium
CGGCCTCGCCCGCCGCCACCACGTCGAGATGCCCATCACCGAGCAGATGCACGCCGTCCTCCACGAAGACAAATCCCCCCTCGCCGCCATCCACGACCTCATGACCCGCCCCGGCCGCACCGAGTAGCCGCAGCGTCTCCTCTGCGCCCTCTGCGTTTCAACACTGCGTCCTCTGCGTTCCCGCCTTTCTGTCTTCTCTCGCCTCTCTCTCTTCTCTCGCAGCTCAACAACTCCCACCAGGCCCGCCCCCCCTGCGACTTTTCCACCTCCCCAGCCGTCTCTGCGACTATCCTTGCTCCAACACCCTCTCGCCGCCCCGCCGCGGCCTCCTGCGCCACCCTCACCACAAAGGAACCCCGCATGAAGCTCTGCCTTCTCGCCGCCGCGTGCATCGCCACCGCAGCTCTCGCGCAGTCCCCTGCCCGGCCCTCGCCCGATGCCTTCGACCCCCGCGTCACCTTCGCACCGCTCACGCTCCCCGACCCGGTCAACGTCTATCGCTCCTCCAACGGCGCGCCCGGCCCCGCCTACTGGCAGAACGAGGCCGACTACGAGATGCACGCCAGCCTCGACACCGACAAAAAAATCCTCACCAACTCCGAGATCATCACCTACACCAACAACTCGCCTGACACCCTCCCCTCCCTCTGGATCCACCTCGAACAGAACATCTACCGCGAGGACTCCCGCGCCCACAACCTCGGCACCGCGCCCAACGCCGCTCCCCGCACCCGGCCCGGTGGCGCAGCCGTGCCCTCCGAACGCGGCACCACCAGCGGCTTCGTGCTCGACTCCGTCCAGGTCGAAGACACCCCCGGCCATCTCCTCAAGGCCGACTACCTCGTCTCCGACACCCGCATGAACATCCGCCTCGCAACGCCTCTCGCTCCCAAAGGCGCACACCTTCGCATCCACATCCGGTACCACTACACCATCCCCGGCCTCTGGGGCGGACGTACCTCTTGGGGCACAGCCCAGCACGGCGACATCTACGACATCGCCCAGTGGTACCCCCGCATGTGCGTCTACGACGACATCCGCGGCTGGGACACCCTCCCCTACATCGGCTCCGAGTTCTACCTCGAGTACGGACACTTCGACTACTCTGTCACCGTCCCCTGGAACTTCATCGTCGCCGGCTCCGGCGAGCTCATGAACCCCGCCCAGGTCCTCACCCCCACCCAGCTCGCCCGCCTCGATCAGGCCCGCCACTCCGACGCCACCGTCTACATCCGCCGCCCCGACGAGACCACCGACCCCGCCAGCCGTCCCCGACACTCCGGCACCCTCACCTGGCGCTTCCACATGGACCACACCCGCGACGTCGTCTTCTCCGCCTCCCCCACCTTCGTCTGGGACGCGGCCCGCATGAACATCAAGCGTGAAGGCTTGCGTGATGAACTGCCGACAAACAGGATCCCCCTCGCCATGTCCGTCTACCCCGTCGAAAGCGTCGGCGACGACGCCTGGACCCGCTCCACCGAGTACGTCAAAGACACCGTCGAAAACATGTCCCGCCGCTGGTATCCCTACCCCTACCCCAACGCCGTCTCCGTCGCCGGCTTCTCCACCGGCATGGAGTATCCCGGCGTCGTCTTCGACGGCATCCCCGACAAAGGCAGCTTCCTCTTCTGGGTCACCGCCCACGAGATCGGCCACGACTGGTTCCCCATGATCGTCGGCTCCAACGAGCGCCGCTACGCCTTCATGGACGAGGGCTTCAACACCTTCATCGACATCTTCGAGTCCGAAGACTACGCCCACGGCAAGTACGGCCCCAAGCGCGACGGCGAGTACTCCGCCGGCGGCGAACCGCCCGACACCATCCTCAAGGTCCTCGACAACCCCGCCGCACCCCCCATCCTCACCCGCGCCGACGCCTTCACCGGTGCCCTCGGCCACCCCGTCCAGTACTTCAAAGGCGCCTACGGCAACGTCCTCCTCCGCGAACAGATCCTCGGCCCCGACCGCTTCGACCCCGCCTTCCGCAAGTACATCCGCGACTGGGCCTTCAAACACCCCCGACCCTCCGACTTCTTCCGCACCATGGAAAGTGAAGGCGGCGAAGACCTCACCTACTTCTGGCGCGGCTGGTACCTGAACAACTGGACCCTCGACTTCGCCATCCAGAACGCAAAGTACATCGACAACGACCCGGCCAGGGGCCTCGTCGTGACCGTCGCCACGCTCCGCCAGCTCGTCCTCCCCGTCACTCTCCAGGTCAACTTCAAGGACGGCACCCACGACCGCATCCGCATCCCCGTCGAAGCCTGGCTCTCCAAGGGCACGGCAAACTTCACCTTCCCCGCCGCCAGGCCCGCCACCTCCGTCGTCCTCGACCCCGACCACCTCCTCCCCGACGACGACCGCTCCAACAACACCTTCACCCTCCCCTGACCCCACTGGCACCTGGGGAGACTCTGACTAAGTCCACTGCTGGTTGCTGAACCATCATTTTGCTTGTCATTCCCGAAGGGAATCTGCGTTTTTTGTAGCGGCGAGACTTGATCCGAGTCACCCCAGAACCTGGCACCTAGAACCCAGAACCTGGCACCTAGAACCTGGCACCTGGCACCTGGCACCTGGCACCCGGCAGCCACGCCCTCCGCTACACTAAAGGACGATGGCTTTCTCTCTCTTCGGCAAGCGCGCAACCCCGGAAACTCCCGAGCCCGAACCGCAGCAGCCGCTCGGCCTGCTCGGCCGCATGAAGCAGGCCGTGACCCGCACCCGCGAGTCGCTCGCCAGCTCCCTCTCCTCGGTCGTCGCGCTCACCCGCGAGGTCGATGAGGCCTCCCTCGACGACCTCGAACTCGCCCTGCTCGCCGCCGACATCGGCTCCGCGACCACGCAGCACATCATCGCCCGCCTCCGCGACACCGCCCTCCGCCAGGGCATCTCCGACGGCGCTGAACTGAAACGCCAGCTCAAGGCCGAGCTGCTCGCCGTGCTGAACAGCGTCGACACGCCGATCAGGCATCCCGCCGCGCCGCCCGAGGTCATCCTGATGGTCGGCGTCAACGGTACCGGCAAGACCACCACCAGCGGCAAGCTCGCCGCCCAGTACCGTCGCGACGGCCACACCGTCCTCCTCTGCGCCGCCGACACCTTCCGCGCCGCCGCCATCGAGCAGCTCGAAGTCTGGGCCGACCGCTCCGGCGTCGACCTCATAAAGACCCGCCAGGGCGGCGACCCCTCCGCCGCGCTCTACGACGCGCTCGCCGCCGCCAAAGCTCGCGGCACCGGCATCCTCCTCGTCGACACCGCCGGCCGCCTGCACAACAAGGCCGACCTGATGAAGGAGCTGGACAAGATGCGCCGCACCGCCGAGAAGCTGATCCCGGGAGCCCCGCACCAGACGCTCCTCGTCATCGACGCCACCACCGGCCAGAACGGCCTGCAGCAGGCCCGCCTCTTCACCGAGGCCGCTCACGTCACCGGCATCGTCCTCACCAAGCTCGACGGCTCCGCCAAAGGCGGCATCGTCGTCGCCATCGCCCACGAACTCGGCCTCCCCGTACGCCACGTCGGCACCGGCGAAAAACTCGAAGACATCATCCCCTTTGATGCCAACGCCTTCGTCGATTCGCTCCTCGACTGAGGCAAGCGTAAGGCAAGTGCAATATCTTGTCATTTCGACCGAAGGCCGCGCTCGTCGGGGTCCCCATCGGACGCTTTTGTCCGAATGGGGTGACTTTGCGGCCGCAGCGGAGAAACCCCCGCATTTTGCCCCGCCGCAACCGCCCTGTCGCAAATTACGACAAATCTCCCCCAAAAGTGGTATCTACAACTCCTCCATTCTGGCCGATGCTCACAACAGCCTCAACGCAAGCCACTGCTGGAGAGTCATGATGAACCACCTGCTATCGCTCTTCTTCGCCATGGTTCTTTCCTTCGGTAACAGCCCTGCCGAAGCGCACAACGCGAACGATTTCATCCAGACGCCCGACGGCCTCGTCAGCACGTACGGTGAGATCATCATCCCGCAGCACAAAGTCGCCGCGCGCCACATCGCCCTCAACAGCTATTCTGAGGACGCATGTCTCTCCTGCCGCACGACCAGCAGCACCTCGCAGCCGCAGTTGATC
>JAJZFE010000475.1 GCA_021798655.1 Acidobacteriota bacterium
CGATGTACTCAGCCATCACGACGAACGAACCGCGCATCGTCGATCTCACCACCCCGCTCACCGAAGACGTGACGCTCGAGTTGCTGAAGGAGTCCGACCCCGCCGCACTCAAGGTCGTTCGCCACTCCGCCGCGCACGTCATGGCCACGGCCATCCTCGAGCTCTTCCCCGAGACCAAGCTCGGCCACGGCCCCGCCACCGACAACGGCTTCTTCTACGATGTCTACCGCGAGGTCCCCTTCACCGAATCCGACCTCGCCGCCATCGAAGCCCGCATGGCTGAAGTCGTCGCGCGTGACGAAGCGTTCCTCCGCGTCGAAGAGCCGCGCGCCAAAGCCCTCACCGACTACGCCGCGCAGGGCGAGTTCATGAAGCTGCACTTCATCAACCGCTTCACCCAAGAAGGTGACGCCGTCTCGCTCTACAAAAACGGCGCATTCACTGACTTCTGCCGTGGCCCGCACGTTCCCAGCACTGGCCGCGTCAAAGCGTTCAAGGTCATGTCCATCGCCGGCGCCTACTGGCTCGGCGACGAGAAGAACCAGCAGCTCCAGCGCATCTACGGCACCGCCTTCTTCAACGCTAAAGACCTCGACGCCCACTTCAAGCACCTTGAAGAGATCAAGGCGCGCGACCACCGCGTCCTCGGCAAACAACTCGACCTCTTCTCCATCCAGGAGGTCGCCGGCGCCGGCCTCATCTTCTGGCACCCCAAGGGCGGCCTCATCCGCAAGACGATGGAAGACTGGATGCGCGAAGAGTGCATCCGCCGCGGCTACCACATGGTCTACACGCCACACATCATGAAGCGCGAGCTGTGGAAGATCAGCGGGCATGAAGATGTGTACGCCGAAAACATGTATCCGCCCATGGAGCTGGACGACGCCGAGTATCGCTTGAAGCCCATGAACTGCCCGGGCCACATCCTCATCTACAAGTCCGCGCCCAAGAGCTACCGCGACCTGCCGCAGCGCTACGCCGAGCTCGGCAACGTCTACCGCTACGAGCGCAGCGGCACCATGCACGGCCTGCTCCGCGTCCGCGGCTTTACGCAGGACGACGCGCACATCTTCTGCACACGCGACCAGATCGACTCCGAGATCGAAGCCTGCCTCGACTTCGCCGAAGCCGTGTTGAAGACCTTCGGCTTCAAGGAGTATCGCGTCGAGCTAAGCACCCATCAGCCCGGCAACCCCGACTTCATCGGCACACCCGAAGAGTGGGCCCAGGCCGAAGGCGCACTGCGCGACGTGCTCACCAAACGCGGCCTCACCTTCCAGACCTTTCCCGGCGAAGCCGCCTTCTACGGCCCCAAGATCGACGTCAAGCTCGTCGATGTCCTTGGCCGCCTCTGGCAGCTCAGCACCGTGCAGTTCGACTTCAAACTCCCTCAGCGCTTCGGCCTGGAGTACATCGGCGAAGACGGCGCACCGCACCAGCCAGTGATGGTGCACAGAGCGCTCTTCGGCTCAGTCGAACGCTTCTTCGGCGTGCTCATCGAGCACTACGCCGGCGCCTTCCCCTTCTGGCTCGCGCCGGTGCAGGTCGGCCTGGTGCCCATCAGCGAGAAGCACCACGACTACGCGCAGCAGGTAAAGCAGCGCCTCGAAGCCGCCGGCCTGCGCGTCGAACTCGACCTCAGCAACCAGAAGATGAACGCGAAGATCCGCGACTTCGGCCTGCAGAAGCTCCCCTTCATCCTGATCCTCGGCGACAAGGAAGCCGCCACCGACTCGGTCAGTGTCCGCGTCCGCGCCAAAGGCGACGAAGGCAGCGTGACTGTCGCCGACTTCCTCACCCGCGCCGGCAAACTGGTCACCGAACATGCGATGGAACTAGCCTAATTTATTCCCTGCACCCGTCATTTCTACGGGGCATGACGATGAAACCGTCATGCCCCGTAGAAAAGCACCCACATTCTGCTGGAAAGAAACCTGCTCGTGAGGGCCGTCGCAGAATCCCCGCAAGAAGTCTGGCAGCCCTACCTTGCCACCATCTGACTATGGTCATAGACTATGGTCATGAAGGCTGAACACCAAATCGACGCGGTAATCCTCACTGTCCCCGCTGGCGAGTTCAAGGCCAAATGCCTTCGCCTTATGGACGAGGCCATGCTTACCCAACGCCGCATCAAGGTCACGAAGCGCGGCAAGACTGTCGGCCACTTCGTGCCTGAACCGCCAGAACAAAAGCCATTCCGTTCCGTCGTCGGACGTTCGCCAAACGCAAAAATCCTGGGCGACGTCATCTCCCCGCTTCCTCAGGAGTGGACCCTGCCCGAATGGTTGTGGGACAAACCCGGCAAATCCTCGAAGACAGCAAAGAAGAAAAAGTGAACGGTTATCTACTCGACACGCACGTATGGCTTTGGATCATGGGCGAAGTGCGCGACCACGTTTCCGACCACTTCTTCGCTGAAGTCGAGGATTGGCAACGTAGGCAGCTCGCCTACCTCTCCCCTTTCAGTTGTTGGGAAATCGGACTGCTCGTTGCGGCAAATCAATATCGACTTGATCGCCCCATCGAAACAGCCTGGGAACAAGACACAACTGCCGACAGCTTCCGCATCGCTGACCTAACGGCTTTCATTCTCACTGAATCCACGCGCCTTCCGGGCGACCTCCACCGCGACCCCGCCGACCGCATCCTCGCAGCCACAGCCAGAGTCCACCAACTGACTCTCGTCACCCGTGACAAACGCCTCCTCGACTATGCGAAAAAAGGTCATATAAAAGCCCGCAAACCTTGACGTCGTTTCGTTCACGCGAGTCTTTCTGAACGCGCACCCTACTTCGGCACCGGCATCACCATCACCGTCCTGCCTTCCTTCGCGCTGCGCCGGGCTGCATCCAGAATCTGCATCACGACCATGTTCGTGTCCAGCGCCGTCAGGTCGCCCTCGGGCTTTACTTGTCCATGCAGCACGCCGACCAGGTAGCCCAGCGAGTCCGCCTCGTCGGCCGCCAGCGCCGGTGCCGTCAGCGACGACGCCTTCCCATCAGCACCCAGCAGCTCGACGCCCTCGGCCTTCACCGTCGTCGCCTGCTCCTTCGTGCCGTAAACCTCCATATTCTTCACGCCGGTTGTCCAGTTCCAGCTCGGCAGCAACACCGCCTGCGCCGTCTTGTAGTGCAGCACGATCGTCGCATCGTCATCCACCTTCGGATACACCTCTGGCTTGTCCGTCTGCGCCACCGCCGTCACGCTCAGCGGAGCCTCGCCGTGCATCATCACCGTCATCAGGTCTGCGCCATAGCAGCCAAAGTCAAACATCGCGCCAGCGCCGTTCTTCACCGGATCCGTCAGCCAGTTCAGAAACGTCGGCGACACACCAATCTCCTTCGGCCCCTCATGCCCGTCGCGCACAATCACCTTGTGCACCGTGCCCAACTGCCCGTCATCCGCAGCCTTCAGCACATAAGCGTTGCTCGCATACCAGGTCGTCTCGTAGTTCACCAGTAGCTGCGTGTGGTGCGCACGCGCCGCGTCGCGCATGGCAATTGCATCGGCAAGCGTCGTCGCCAGCGGCTTCTCCACCATCGCGCTCACGCCGTGCCTGGCGGCATCCACCACCACCGCGCGGTGCCGCGCAATCGACGTGTACACCAGCACCGCGTCCGGCTTGCCGCGTCGATACAGCGCATCCATGCTGTCCACAAACAGCGCCGGGTCCAGGTGAAAACGCTCCTCGTACTTCGCGCGCAGCTGCGGGTCAGCCTCCACCACGGCCACCAGCTTCACCTCAGGATGATGCGGCAGCACACCGCCAAAGAATCCCATCGCGTGGTCATGCTCCAGGCCCACCACCGCCACGGTCACCGGCTCCTGCGCAACCATCGACGAAGCCGCCACCATCGTCGCACTCAACAGCATCCAACCCAGCCACTTCGCTCGCATCACGCCTCACCAGCCGCTGGTCGCGGCGCTCTCCAGCATACGCGCACTCGCTTTCACCGCGACACACGCGGGCCCACCGTCTTCCGCTCCCACCAACACGCGCATGAAACAGTAGTGAGTATGGCTCAGTCCATCGTCACCGCCAACGCCACGATTCACGCGCCCATCGCCCGCGTCTTCGCTCTTTCC
>JAJZFE010000279.1 GCA_021798655.1 Acidobacteriota bacterium
GAGGTTGCCGGGATTCTTGATCAGCAGAAGGATGCTGCGGACCTGATGCAGCGAGGCGATGGTGCAGCCGGGGACGATGGCGAGCTGCGGCGTCAGCGCGGCGATGGGGATGAGGCCGAGGTCGGCGGTGCCAGCGTGGAGTTGAGCCGCGCAGGCCGAGGGCAGAGTGTAGTTGACCTGGTAGCGCGCGCGCAGGTCGGCGGCGGCGGGTTCGTGCTCGAAGTTGTAGAGCAGGGGCGCGGGATTGAGGAAGGAGATGGCTGCGACGCGCATAAAGACAAGGGATCGTGTGTAACGGATAGAGGATCGGGAAGGATCTGCCACCTACTCCAGAGTACACGCCTGGATTTAGATGCGTTAGGATGGGCGCACGACGCAGCAGAGAGGGAAGCGGAATGAACGGAAGCGAGTTGAGTGCGAGCGAAGAGGCACGGCTGGGGTGGCTGGCGGCGGCGCTCTCGCCGCGGTTGGGGCCGACGCGGACGGCACGGATGATGCAGCGGCTGGGTGGGGCGGAGCGGGTGTTTACAGCGTCGCTGACACAGCTGGAGAGTACGGGGATTCCGGCGGAGGCGGCGCAGTTTCTCTCCGATGGGAGAGCACGGAAGGCCGCGATCGAAGAGGCCAGGCGGACGCTGGAGCAGGAGGCGATCTTTCTGACGCCGGAGGATGCGGCGTATCCGGAGCGGCTGTTGCAGATCTACGATCCACCGTCGGTGTTGTGGGTGCGCGGCGATGCGACGCTGCTGGCGCGGCCGGGGATTGCGGTGGTGGGTACGCGGAGTCCTTCGGCGTATGGGTCGGGCATGGCGGAGATGCTGAGTCGCGAACTGGCGCTGCGCGGTGTGGTGGTGATGAGCGGCATGGCGCGGGGCGTGGATACGAGCGCGCACAAAGGGGCCCTCGATGCGAACGGCGCGACGGTGGCGGTGTGGGGGACGGGGATCGATGTGATCTATCCGAAGGAGAACAAGGCGCTGGCCGAGCGGATTGTGCAGCAGGGCGGGGCGGTGGTGAGTGAGTTTCCGCTGGGGACGTTTCCTGCGCCGCAGAACTTTCCGATCCGCAACCGGACGCTGAGCGGGATGAGCGTGGGGGTGCTGGTGGTGGAGGCGGCGGAGTACTCGGGCACGCGGATTACGGCGCGGTGCGCGCTGGAGCAGGGGCGCGATGTGTATGCCGTGCCAGGCAATGCGACGAGCAGGAATGCGTGGGGGCCGAATACGCTGATCAAGCAGGGAGCGAAGCTGACGGCGACGTGGGAGGACGTGTGGGAGGACCTGCCGACGCAGGTGCGGCTGGAGTTGGAGGACGCGATGCAGGCGAAGGCGGGGGCGGCGTCGGGTGCCGATGAATCGTCCGATGGGCGAGCTGCATCTCTATTTGCCGAGGCCGGTTCGGGCCAGTCGATGAGCGAACACGAGCGGCTTGTGTTACAAGAGTTACGGCAGGACGAGTCGCTGCAGCTGGATGCGTTGATCGAACGGCTGGAGGCGAAGCTGGTCTCAGGTGAGATCTTTACAGCGCTGTTTGAGCTGGAGATCGCAGGCCGTGTGCGACAGATGCCGGGCAAGAAGTATGTGCGGTGTATGTAGCTGTAGAGGCTGTGGTTGCATGGCGATAGGACGGTTTCACCAATGAGGTTGTGGCGCGTCCAAGAGGTTGTCGGGGTAACGGCGGACAGGCCGTGCTGGAAGTAGCGAGCCGGAGGGCGGGTTTGACTTGCCCTCGGCAAAACGTGATAGGTTGCATAGGAATTGGAAGCGGAGACAGGGCTTCGGCCGTCGGGTCTCTGAATGGGTGTGCAGTATGGCAAAGAATCTGGTGATCGTAGAGTCGCCCGCGAAGGCGAAGACGATCGGGAAGTACCTGGGCAGCGACTACGTGGTGGAGGCCTCGATTGGCCACATTATGGACCTGCCGAAGAACGATATCGGCGTGGAGCTGAAGAACCGTACGTTTGTGCCGACGCTGATCGTGTCTCCGGGCAAGGAGAAGGTGGTGGACCGGCTGAAGAAGCTGGCAGCCAAGAGCGACAGCGTGTTTCTGGCGGCCGATCCTGACCGCGAAGGCGAGGCGATTGCCGCGCATCTGAAGATCCAGCTGCTGCCCTCGATGAAGGACAAGAGCAAGCTGCGGCGAGTAACGTTCAACGAGATTACGAAGAAGGCCGTGAAGGCCGCGTTCGAGCACACGCGCGATGTGGACGAAGACCTGGTGGACGCGCAGCAGACGCGGCGCGTGCTGGACCGGCTGGTGGGGTATCAGATATCGCCGCTGCTGTGGGACAAGGTGAAGCGCGGGCTGAGCGCGGGCCGGGTGCAGACGGTGGCGCTCCGGCTGATTGTGGAACGCGAGCGGGAGATCAACGCGTTCAAGACGACCGAGTACTGGAATATAGATGCGGTGCTTTCGCCGAAGGGCGAGAGTGGCAGCTTTACGGCTCGGATGGTCGGCGTGAACGGCGAGTCGCTGCGCGTGCAGGACAACAACGACGCGTCGAAGATGATCGCAAACGCACTGCCGGACAAGCCCGCGGTGGACGAGGTGATGGCGCAGTTGGAGCGCGCGACGTGGACGGTGCGGTCGATCGAGAAGCGCGAGCAGCGGCGGAATCCGAAGGCCCCGTTTACGACCAGCCAGTTGCAGCAGCAGGCGGCGGGGCGGCTGGGCTTCAACGTGCGGCGCACGATGGGCGTGGCGCAGCGGCTGTATGAAGGTGTGGAGATCGGCAACGAAGGCACGGTCGGCCTGATCACGTATATGCGTACCGATTCGACGAACCTGAGCGCGGATGCGGTGAGCGAGATTCGCGGCTGGGTGGGCAAGAAGCTGGGCGACAAGTACCTGCCCGAGAAGCCGAATGTGTACAAGAGCAAGAAGGACGCGCAGGAGGCCCACGAGGCGATTCGTCCGACGAATGTGGAGTACACGCCGGAGCAGATGCGGAAGTATCTTTCAGACGAGCAGTATCGGTTGTACAGGCTGATCTGGGAGCGGGCGGTGTCGAGCCAGATGATGCCGGCGGTGTTCGACCAGACGACGGTGGAGATCGACGCGAAGGCCGATGCGACGTATGAGTTTCGGACGACGGGCAGCATCCTGAAGTTCGATGGCTGGCTGCGTTTTGACGAAGAGGCGAAGAAGGCCAAGGCTGCGCGAGCCGAAGCGGAGAAAGCAGCCGCTGCGGAAGAGGGCGAAGGAGCCGAAGATGAGGCGGAGGACAAGCGTCTGCCGGAGTTGAAGGAGAAGCAGGCGCTGGCGTGCAGCAAGATCGACCCGCAGCAGAAGTCGACGCAGCCACCGCCGCGGTTCAATGAGGCGAGCCTGGTGAAGACGCTGGAGGAGAACGGCATTGGCCGGCCTTCGACGTATGCGTCGATCATCAACACGATCCAGGAGCGCGACTATGTGAAGAAGATTCAGCAGAAGCTGGTGCCCACCGAGATTGGGATGGTGGTGACCGACCTGCTGGTGAAGAACTTTCCGTACATCTTCGAGACCGGATACACGGCGCAGCTGGAGAGCGAGCTGGACGACGTGGAAGAGGGCAAGGAGAAGTGGACCGACCTGCTGAAGGGTTTCTACGGCCATCTGGAAGAAGAGCTGAAGGTGGCCGAGACGGAGATGGAGGACATCAAGGCCTGGGAGAAGGAGAGCGACGAGATCTGCGAGAAGTGTGGAGCGCCGCTGATCCTGAAGTGGGGCAAGTTTGGCAGCTTCTACTCGTGCTCGAACTTCACCAAGGCCAAGCCGGTGACGATTGCGCTGGGGCCGCTGAAGAAGTCGCCCAAGGACGCGGTGAAGAAGGTGGTGGACGCGTTCAAGTTTCCGGTCCATGTGAAGGTGATGAAGGAAGAGATGACCGAGCTATCGCTGGAGGTGACGGCGAAGAGCGAGCTGCTGGAGACGCTGGAGCGCGGTGCGATCGAGGCGAAGAAGGTCGGCGGCAAGCTGATCGTGGAGCCGGAGAGCTGCGACTTCACGAAGGAGAATGTTTCGGCCAAGCCTGACCTGACCACGCCGGGAGCCGACGCCGTCGATCAGGAAGACGAGGCCTGCGACAACTGCGGTCGCACGATGGTG
>JAJZFE010000189.1 GCA_021798655.1 Acidobacteriota bacterium
CATCCACGCTGCGCTGCGACCCGGCGGCGTCTTCATCAACGCCGACCACATCGCCGGCCCCACACCCGCGCTGGAAGACATCTACCAGCAGCGCTGGCTCGCCGTCATTCGCGCCAACGGAGCCACCGAACAGCAGATCGCCGACTCGCTCTATCGCCAGCAGGAGGACCGCCGCGCGCCCATCGACGATCAACTCGCGTGGCTGCGAGTGGCTGGTTTTGCCAACGTGGATTGCTGGTACAAAGCCTCCAGCTTTGCAGTCCTCGCCGGCACGCGTCTCTGAACGATGCTGAGACAGTTGCGCTCACGCAATTGAAATGCGCCTGTCGCCTTTCGCGTTAGCGGTCGCGGTCGGCGGCAGCCTTCCACGCCTTCGCATACTTCCAGTTCACATACACCGAGTGGTTGATGTGGAAGAGCAGACCTTCGCGGCCATCCAGAAAGCCCAGCCGGAACACGTAGTTGTAGACAAACGTGGTGATGGGCCGAAGCACCGTGTTGGCGACGAAAGCCGTGACGCTGCGGCTGGTCTTGCCGCGGCGCAGGAGCAGCGGCACGCTCGCGTCGCTGTATCGCTTCATGTGTTCCAGGTAGATGGGCAGCGTGGGGTACTGGTAGTGCAGCAGGTCGCCGTGCAGCGCGCCGACGGGCTCGGTGGTCTTCGGCGTGGCGTGCGGTTCGGTGTCCTCGCGCAGTCTTGCCGCGCCCTGTCGAAACAGCCGCAGCTTTCTGTCCGGATACAGGCCGCCATGCCGCATCCATCGGCCGAAGATCAGGTTTACGCGCGGCACCGTGTAGGCGCGCAGCGGTGGCTCGGTCTGCAGCAGCCGCTGGATGCTCTCGGCCAGCTCCGGGCTCACCTCTTCGTCGGCGTCCAGGTTCAGGATCCACGGGCAGGTGCACTTGTCGATCGCCGCGTTCACCTGCCCGCCGTAGCCGCGCCACGGCTCTTCGAACACCTTCGCGCCGAACGAGCGGGCGATCTCCATCGTCTCGTCGGTCGAGCCGGAGTCGATTAGGACAATCTCCTGGGCCCACGTCACGCTGGCCAATGTACGCGCCAGGTTCGCAGCTTCGTTCTTGGCTACAACGGCAACCGACAGCGACTGCATCGTTCCAACTCTCCGCACGTGCTCATTTTTCTTCACCATACTACGCTGATTGCCGCCGTCGAAAACCCGCCGGGTAGTGGCTCTGCGCGGTGCTCCTCGCGCGCGCTGCGTGACGGGCAGCGTTGCGCTCACGCAAGCCAATTCGCAGCGCTGCATCCACAATCGGCCGCCAGCGTCTAATCTAGTAATCAACCAGCAAAGCATTCGCTGTTGACGACTCACTGCCTTATGAAGCTGACCCGCTACACCAAGTTCACCGGCGACCTCTCCACGAGCTTCGATCTCGAAGATCTCATGCAAGGCCTCTCTGACTTTTTTCTCGACTCCGGTTTTCAGGATCCCTTCTCGCCGTTTCAGAACATGGATGACTCGATGGAGTCACTGCGCGAGGCCATCCGACAGGCGCTCGAATCGGGCGAGCTGCTGGACGAAGACGCGCAGGAGAAGTTCAACGATCTTGAAGAGCCACAGGTGGAAGAGCTGGTGGACAAGATCATCCAGCGCATGAAGGACGAGGCCTACCTCAACGCCGAGGATCCTGCCGAAGGCGAGGGCGACCAGGCAGGCGACGGCGAATCCAACGCGCGTTTTGAGGTGACGGACAAGGGCATGGACTTCCTCGGCTACAAGGCGCTGCGCGAGCTGCTCGGTCCGCTCGGCAAGTCTTCGCTTGGCCGGCACGACACGCTGCACGAGGCGGCCGGCGTGGAGACCAACGGCTCGTCCAAGCTCTACGAGTTCGGCGACAGCCTCAATCTCGATATCACCGCGACGCTCAACAGCGTCTTCGCGCGCGAGGGTGGCCCGTCCAGCACCGGCACGCTGAACCTCGAATACTCCGACCTGCATGTGCAGCAGGCGGATTACCAGAGCAGCTGTGCCACGGTGCTGCTGCTTGACTGCTCGCACTCGATGATCCTCTACGGCGAAGACCGCTTCACGCCGGCGAAACGTGTAGCGATGGCGCTCGCACATCTCATCCGCACGCAGTATCCGGGCGACAGCCTCTCGCTGGTGTTGTTTCACGATTCGGCAGAAGAGATCCCCATCTCGCAGCTGCCGCGCGTCAAGGTGGGCCCGCACTACACCAACACGCGCGAGGGCCTGCGCATCGCGCAGCGCATCCTGCGCAGCAGCGGCAAGGACATGAAGCAGATCGTCATGATCACCGACGGCAAGCCCAGCGCGCTCACCATGGAGGACGGCCGCATCTACAAGAACGCCTTCGGCCTTGACCCCATCGTCATCCAGGAGACGCTCGAAGAGGTCGGCCGCTGCAAGCGCTCCGGCATCATGATCAACACGTTCATGCTCGCGCAGGACTTCCAGCTTGTGCAGTTCGTGCAGAAGATGTCTGCCATGTGCCGCGGCAAGGCCTACTTCACCACGCCGCAGACGCTGGGCAACTACCTGCTCATGGACTTCATGTCCCGCCGCAGCAAGCACATCAACTGAGAGCTTGCGGCGCGACGATCGATCGGTCAAGGAGCAGCGAACTGTGGCTGTTGGTCCCAACATCCTTCATCCCAACATCAGAACCCTGACATCTTTCGCCGGTTTTGTCGCATAATCTCCACAGAGGCCATGCCATGGCGACGACTCCTTCGCTGATCTCCATCGACGAGTACCTTCACACCCGCTACAGGCCCGACGCCGACTACATCGACGGCGAGATTGAGGAGCGCCACTTGGGCGAGTTCGATCACAACACCTTTCAGATTGCCATCGGCAGCCTTCTGTGGACACGCCGCAAGGAGTGGAACATCCACCCCGTGACCGAACAGCGCATCCGTGTCTCGTCGAGCCGCGTGCGCGTGGCCGACATCGCTGTGCTCCGCGCCGATGCCCCGCGCGAGCAGGTTACGCTGACCCCGCCCGTCCTCTGCATCGAGATTCTTTCCCCCGAAGACCGTCTCTCCCGCGCCAAACTCGTCCTCTCCGATTACCTGGCCATGGGCGTGCAGAACATCTGGCTCGTCGATCCCATCTACCGCTCCGCCTTCACGTTCGACGCCGTTGGACTCCACGAGGCAGACACGACCCGCCTCTGCGTCCCGAACACCCCTATCCAGGTGGACCTGACCGAGGCCTTCGCCGCACTCGATTAGCACTGCTTGACAGCCCGTTTACAATAGAACTTGAAGAGAGATTTGCGTGGTGTCGAACACCAGGCTCTCACTTCGATGGACATGGCGGGGGAGAGTCGTGTTCGGTTTTTCACAGCAGATCCACCTTTGCTACAGCCCTTCAGCGGGCGGTTACGTCTTTCGTGCTATCCGAAGTAGGTACGGAGCTAACAATATTGATTTGAATACTTTAGGGGTAAAAGGGGGAGGGGGAGGGAAGTCCGAAACGCGGCCTTGCGGCAGCGAGCCACGTGCCAAGGTGCAGAGGCGCGGGTGATCGAACGTAGACGAAAGTAGTGCAGCAGGGTTATCACTTCCGTCACGGTGGGTCGTTACAAATCATGCACTTTCATGCACTTCAGCCCTAGCTTTCGTTGGGCTGCAAGGTCTAGTATTCGTGCAGTTGCCCAGTCTCCGCAACAAAACGCATCACGCCGGCGTGGTTATCCACAGCCCGTGCGTGAGGCACAACGATGGCTTTCGTGCCACGAGGTTCGACGACATGATGCGGGCTCAAACCCTCCTTGCTGCACTTTCCCTTGCCGCTGTATGCGGCGTCCTGAGTGGCTGCACGCTGTCCAACACAGCAGCCCCCACCGGAAGCTCGGTGTTCCTGAGTGGCTCGGTATATGGAGGCAGCCTGCCCGTTGCGCAGGCGCACATCTATCTTTTTGCGGCGAACACGCAGGGCCTCGCCGGCCCCGGCATTCCGCCTGGACCGGGCATCCTGAACGCGGCGACCAACACGTCGATCTCGCTGCTCAAGGCCGCGGCCAACACGGCCAGCGATACCAGCGGCAACTACTATGTGACCAGCGGCACGAACGGCAGCT
>JAJZFE010000159.1 GCA_021798655.1 Acidobacteriota bacterium
GGCGGCGTTCTTTGCCGGGTTCAGCTCGATCTTCACGGGGCTGAACTTTATCGTGACCACGCACCGGATGCGTGCGCCGGGGCTGACGTGGTTCAGGCTGCCGCTGTTTGTGTGGGCGAACTATGCGACGGCGGTGATCATGATCCTGGGCACGCCGGTGGTGTCGATCACGATTGTGTTGATCGCCGTGGAGCGGCTGCTGGGCGTGGGGCTGTTTGACCCGGCGCTGGGCGGCGATCCGCTGCTGTTCCAACATCTGTTCTGGTTCTACTCGCATCCGGCGGTGTACGTGATGCTGCTGCCGGGCATGGGCGTGATCAGCGAGCTGATCGCGTGCTTTACGCGCAAGCGGATCTTCGGCTACACGGCGGTGGCGTTCAGCTCGGTGGCGATTGCGATCTTCGGATTCTTTGTGTGGGAGCACCACATGTTCATCATGGGGGTGAGTCAGTACTCGGCGCTGGTGTTCAGCCTGCTGACGATGCTCGTGGCGGTGCCGTCGGCGATCAAGGTGTTCAACTGGGTCTCGACGCTGTACAAAGGCTCGATCACCTTCGATGCGCCGATGGTGTATGCGCTGGGATTCCTGGGGCTGTTCGTGATCGGCGGCTGCACGGGCGTGTTTCTAGGCGCGACGGGCATGGACATCCAGCTGACGGAGACGTACTTCGTGGTGGCGCACTTTCACTTTGTGATGGTGGGCGCGGTGATCATGGCGTTTCTCGGCGGGCTGCACTTCTGGTGGCCGAAGATGTTCGGCAGGATGTATCCGGAGCAGCCGGCAAAGCTGGCCGCGCTGCTGATCTTTGTGGGCTTCTTCTTCACGTTCGGGCCGCAGTTCATCCTGGGGTACATGGGGATGCCGCGGCGGTATGCGATGTATCCGCCGGAGTGGCAGATGCTGAACGTGATGTCGACGGCCGGGGCGACAGTGATGGGGCTGGGCTACATGCTGTCGATGCTGTACCTGTCGTGGAGCCTGAAGTATGGGCCGGTGGCACCGCGCAATCCGTGGCGTGCGTATGGCCTGGAGTGGGCGGTCGCCAGTCCACCGCCGACGGAGAACTTTGCCGAGGTGCCTGTGGTGACGCACGAGGCCTACGACTACGCGTGGCTGGACCACCGGACGGACACGGAGAACGTCGTGGGCTGAGAGTGGCCGCGCTGCCGGCTTAGCAGTACAGCGCCTGCAGTTTGTCGGGCTGGGGCAGCGTCATGCGGACGCCCTGCTGTTCCACGAGGCCTTCGCTGCGAAAGCGGGTGAGCAGGCGCGTGACGGTCTCGCGGGAGAGGCCGGCCATGCAGCCGAGTTCTTCATGCGTGAGCGGCATGGTGAACTCCAGGGCATCGTTGTTGTGCGTGTGATTCATGCGGGCCCAGTCCAGCAGAGCGCTGGCAAGTTTGCCGGCGGCGGAGCTGGAGAGTGCGAGCCGCCGGGCGCTGAGCAGTGCCGCTTCGTACTCGCGTGCGACCGATAGCGCCGTGTTCTGGCTGACGTCAGGCGAGCCGCGCATGAAGCTCAGAAAACTGGCGCGCGGCAGGGACTTCAGCTCGCAGGGTTCGATGGTCTCTGCGGTGAGTTTGTAGTTCGTGCCGCGCAGGACGGAGGCGAGACCGAGTACGTCGCCGGGACCGGCGATGCGCACCAGCAGCAGGCGGCCATCCGCAGAGGCGGCCGACAGTTTGATGCGACCCTTGCAGACGATGTAGACGCGGTCCGCAGAGTAGCCCTCGCGAACGACAGACTGGTTGGCGTCGAGGCGCACAAACGTGCCGATGTTGTCGAGGTCGAGGAGGTCCAGCGCTGGCAGCGTGCAGAAGCACTGCGGTCCGCGCACCGAGCATGTCACGCAGCTATGTGTGGTCGGCATGGCGAGGAGTCCTCCTGCGATCATCATAGTACGCGTTCGCCGCCGTTCGTATAGCGGAACGGCGTGTCGCAGGCAGTGATGGCGACGTGGTACTCTGCGGGGCATGGCTTTCTGGAAGCACTCGCACCACGACCGTCTGAAGCAGCACAGGGCAATTCGGCAACAACCGACAGCAGACACAGGGGCAGTGGACAACCACGCGGCGGTGGGTGACGGGGTGCATCGCAAGCCGTTCGATCTGGCGCAGTCGGCGCTGGATGAGATGCACGGGGCGGGCTTCAAGCCGGAGTTCGCCGACGGCGTGGCGGAGCAGATGGCCGCGATCACGGCGCGCTATGCGGCGTTGAGTGTGCCGCAAGGAGTGGAAGACCTGCGCGGGCTGGGCTGGTCGTCCATCGATAACGACACGTCGCGCGACCTGGACCAGATTGAAGTGGCCGACCGTGTGCCGGGTGGAATTCGCGTGCGCGTGGCGATCGGCGATGTGGCTGCGGCCGTGGAGAAAGACAGCCCGATCGACGAACATGCGGCGGCGCAGACACAGACGATCTATACGGCGGTGAAGAACTTTCCGATGCTGCCGCTGGAGCTTTCGACGGGGCTGACGAGCCTGAACGAGGCGGCGGACCGGCTGGCGGTGATGATGACGTTTGTGGTGGGGCCGGACGGCGCGCTGGTGGAGGAGACGGTGTCGCTGGCGATGGTGCGGAACCGCGCGCAGCTGGCGTACTCGCGCGTGGGGCCGTGGCTGGAGAAGACGGCTGCAGGCGCAGTGGATGAGGATGTAGCGAGCCTGCGGTCGGACAGCGCGCGTGAGCACGCGGCGGATGCGAGCTTGACGGGTGTGGTCGCGGGCCTTGCGAAGGGCTGGCTGGTGGAGCAGTTGAAGCTGCAGGATGAAGCGGTGCAGCTGCTCCATGCAGCGCGGGTGAAGAAGGGTGCGCTGGAGTTTCACAAGTCGGAAGCTGATCCCGTCGTGATGGACGGCAAGGTGGTGGACGTGCAGGAGACCGTGCAGAATCGCGCGATGAACCTGATCGAGGACCTGATGGTGGCGGCCAACGGTGTGATGGCGCGGGCGCTGCGCAAGGGCGGCCGCAGCGGGTTGCAGCGCGTGGTGGTGGTGCCGCAGCGCTGGGATCGGATTGTGGCGCTGGCGCAGGCGCACGGCGGGGAGTTGCCGGCGAACCCGGACTCGGTGGCGCTGAACAACTTTCTGGAGGAGCAGCGGCGGACGGATTCGATTCACTACCCCGATCTGGCGGTCGCGGTGATCAAGCTGATGGGGCCGGGGCAGTACATGCTGATGCGTCCGGACGATGACCCGACGGGACACTTCGGGCTGGCGGCGCGCGACTACACGCATTCGACCGCGCCGAACCGGCGGTTTCCGGACCTGGTGACGCAGCGCGTGCTGCACGCGATGATGCGCAACGAAGAGGCACCGTACAGCGACGGCGATTTGAATGCGATTGCACAGCACTGCAACGACGCGGACACAGCGCTGCGCAAGATCGAACGCGATATGCAGAAGCGTGTGGCGGCGGTGGCGATGGCCAGTCGCGTGGGCCAGGTGTTCCCCGGTGTGGTGACGGGCGCGAGCGACAAGGGCGTGTACGTGCGCGTGATCCGGCCGCCGTTTGAGGGCCGCGTGGTGCACGGCGGCGAAGGGCTCGACGTAGGCGACAAGGTGAATGTGAAGCTGATCCATACGGACCCGGCGCGCGCGTTCATCGACTTTGCAAGGGTGAGTTCGCGGTAGGGTCTGTGCTGCAGTGTGCGGACGGTTTGCGGAGAGTGATGATGCGTGTTGCGTTGACGGTTTCTTTCGTGTGTTTGTGGTTGTTGTGTGGAACGGCGCGGGCGCAGGGCGATCCGGCGAAGGCGTTTGATGCGGCCACCGTCGCTGTACGCAGACCGGGAACGGTGGTGCGCGTGGACCTGATCGGCGATTCGACGCAGACGGAGAACGCGGGCTACGGGCGCGGCTTCTGCGCGAACTTCGATGCGCGTGTGGACTGTCTCGATATGGCCAAGGGCGGCGCGAGTACGGCGACGTATCGCGCGCAGGGGCTGTGGCAGCGCGCGCTGCAGACGAAGCCGGACTACATGGTGATTCAGTTCGGCCACAATGACCTGGTGACGAAGGAGCATCTCGACCGGCAGGTG
>JAJZFE010000030.1 GCA_021798655.1 Acidobacteriota bacterium
CCAGCGAGCGAGAAGCCGCTGAGGCCGAGGTTCAGAAGCTGGGGCGTGGTCTGGCGGAGGTGGTTCCAGGTGGCGGAGTTGTCGCCGGTCCAGGTGACGGCGTAACGCTGGCCACCGGCGTAGCTGGCGCGGGTCATGACGTAGGGCCGCACGTTGGGGCGGAGGGCCAGTTCGCCGTCCATGGTGGCGCGGGAGTTCTCCATGCCAAAGACGTTGTGGATCTCAGTGTGAAGAGCCGCGCGTGGGGCGAAGCCTTCGGCAGAGGCGCCGTCGATGCGATGCACGACGTCGTCGGGCATGGTTTTGGTGGGGTAGGTGAAGACGGCGGGCTCGTTCATGTCGTTCCAGAAACCAGCGACGCCGTCGGCGATGAAGTCTTTGAAGAGGGTGCCGAACCACTGCCGGGAGCTGGCCTGGGTGAAGTCGGGAAAGACGCTGGGGCCCGGCCAGACGGGGCCGACGTACTCCTGCCCGTCGCGCTTGACGAAGTGATCGCCAGCGTGGCCGGAGGTGTACGGCGGGTAGGAGCCGTCGGTGACGTGCGCGATGTGGAGGTCGGTGATAACAATGAGATGGAAGTTGTCGTCGGCGAGTTTTTTGACGAGGCCCGGGAAGTTGGGGAAGCGCTCCGGATCGACGGTGAAGGGACGGTTCTCATACTGGTAGTCGATGTCGAGCCAGAGAGCGTCGGTGGGTATTTTGTCGGCACGGAGGCGAGCGGCGATCTCTTCGACCTGGGCGCGCGGGGAGTAGCTATAGCGCGACTGCTGGAAGCCGAGCGACCAGAGCGGCGGCAGCGGCGTTGGGCCGGTGAGCCAGGCGTAGGTTTCGACGACGTGGCGTGGCTCGGGGCCGTAGAGCAGGTAGTAGTCGAGCGGGCCGGCGGGCGCGGAGAAGCTGTAGCGGTCGGTGCGCTGGCGGCCGAAGTCGAAGAAGGTGCGGTAGGTGTTGTCGAAGAGCACGCCGAGCGTGCGGCCGGAGTGCATCTCCAGGAAGAAGGGGATGGACTTGTAGATAGGGTCGGTGGACTCCTGCCAGCCGAAGTTGTCGGTGTTCCACATGGCGAAGGCTTCGCCGTTGCGGTCGAGGGGGCCGGGCTTGTCGCCGAGACCGAAGAAGTGGTCGTCGAAGGGCTTGGATTTGGTGACGGTAAAACCGTCGGAAGTCCAGGTGATGGGGAGGGCGTCGGTCTGCAGGATGTTGCCGGCGAGGTCGGCAACCGTGAGGCGAAGGTCGCTGCCGACCGTGACGCGGAGAGCGGAGGTAGAGAAGCCGTCGGGCTCTGCCGTGACGACGACGCGCGCTGTGCGGGCGGCAGGGAGCACGGCCCAGGAGGCGTCTTCGGCAGGCTTGCCGTCAGGCCACAGGCGCACGCGCAGGACGTCAGGACGGAGGGCGTCGATGCGCAGGGTGAGCTGCGGACCGGTGAGCGTGGTGCCCGATAGCTGCAGACCGCTGGACGTGTGCGCCGCTGCGGGAAGTTGCGCGGCGAGCGGAAGCGCGGCGGCGAAGACAATCGATTGCAGAGCAAGCTTGAGGGCGCGAGGATTCATAGCCCCAACATGGTATCGCGCGGGAGGGTTAGCGTGCGCTACTTCAGAAATTGAGTGGTATAGCCAAGAGTGGGATCGATGCGCTGCTGGATGACGCCGATGGCGTAGAGCTGGTCGGCCATGGTCTGCCAGCGGGCAGGGTCGAAGTGTCCGGTCTGCGCGCCTGTGCTGTCGTCACCGGTGATGAAGTTGCCGGACTTGAGCGTGGCGTAGCTGTAGGCGGCCCAGTCGGGGCTCATCGCGGGGTTGAGCTTTTCGATGAGCGCGTTGGCAGGAGCAGGGTCGCGGAGGTACTCATTCCAGCCGCGGACGGAGGCGCGGACAAACTTGGCGACGATCTCGGGATGTTGCTGCGCGTAGTCGCGCGAGGTAAAGAAGACGCGGTAAGGGTCGTAGCCGGCATCGCGGTTGAGGAGCATCCGCGCGGGCGCACCGCCCTTGTTGGCGAAGTAAGGCTCGGAGGTGAGGAAGCCCATCTGGATGTAGCTGGGGTCCTGGATGAAGTTGGCGACGGAGAAGGTGGCGGGAACTTCGTGGACGTTGTTGAGGTGGTACTTGTGGACGAGGAAGGCCCACCAGGTGGAGCCGGGACGGACGGCGACCGTGCGGCCGTTGAGGTCGGTCCAGGTGTGAACGGGCGAGTCCTGATGGAGGAGGAGACCTTGAGGGTCGTGCTGCATGGTGGCGCCGACGGCGAGCAGGGGCTCATGGGCGTTGGCTATGGCGTCGAGGATGTGGTCGGAGGACTGCATGCCGAACTGGATTCTGCCGTTGGCGATGAGTGCTTCTGTGGAGGTGTAGGGGCCGCCAGGGAGGATGGTGACGTCGAGGCCTTCGTCTTTGTAGTAGCCCTTGACGAGTGCGGTGTAGAAGCCGCCGTGCTCGGGCTGCGGATACCAGTCAGCCTGGAAGCGGACGGGCGTGAGGCCGGAGACAGCGCCGTGCTTGCGGCAGGCGGTGAGGCCGAACGAGATCAGCGCGAGGGCAACGAGGCTGGAGACGCGGCGAAGGCGGCGGTTGTGACTCATGCTTGCAGCGTAGCAAACTTTTGTTGTGGTCATTCCGGTGGCAATGCGAGTGCGGCACTGAGTGCGAGCAGGGTGGCGTCATGACCCAGGGGTGCGACGAGTTGCATGCCGCCGGGCAGTGTGACGACGGGGAATCCGCAGAGGCTGATGGGCGCGGTGTAGCGGAGGATGCGGGTGCGGGTTTCGGTGTGGTCGTCGGCAGCGAGGAGCTGCGGCATGGGAGCACAGGGGAGGAGCAGGTAATCGAAGTGGTTGAAGAGAGCGTTGGTCGCAGCGCGAAAGGCTTGCAGGCGGGCATGCAGCGAGGTGAGTTCGTCGGCGGAGATGGAAGCGCCCCAGGTGAGGCGCTCGGCGATGCCGGGCTCAAAGTGGTGGAAGTGGCCGCGATGGAGTGCGGCGGCCTCGCTGGCCTGGATGGGTGCGAAGAGGCTGATGGCATCGTTCCAGAGCGAGGCGTCGAAGCGGTGGAGTGCGATGTGCTGTGCGGCGAGCGCGGATTGCCAGCGGTGGAGTGAGTTGAGGACGGCGGGTTCGGCGTCGTGGAGGAAGGCGTCGTCGGGGATGCCGATGGAGAGCGAAGGGAGCAGAGGCGGTGCGGCAAGCGGGAGGTCAAAAAGCGCGTAGCCGAGTCGTGGGCCGTCGGCGAGGTCACGGTAGAGCCAGCCGAGTGTGTCGAAGGAGGGTGCGAGATGAGCGCCGCCATGCCAGCGCGCGGGCGTGTTGAGCGAGAGCGACGAGCGATAGCCGCAGAGGCCGCAAAGCGCGGCAGGCACGCGGATGGAGCCGCCGGTGTCGGTGCCGATGGCGGCGAGTGCGGAGCCCTCCTGCACACTGGCAGCGGCACCGCTGGAGGAGCCGCCGGTGAGCTGAGCGGGGTCGCGGGGTTGAAGGCAGTCGGCGAAGTCGCGGCTCTGGCCGGTGATGCCGTAGGCGAGCTGATGGAGGTGCGTCTTGCCGGTGATGACCGCGCCAGCGGAGCGAAGCTTGGCGGCGACAAAGGAGTCGGCAGCGGCGAGGCCGTGGTGATCGCGGTAGAAGGCGGAACCGCAGGAGGTGGGGAAGCCTGCGAGGTCGAAGCAGTCCTTAAGCGAGATGGGGACGCCCCAGAGCGGTTGGGCGTCGAGGTCTTCGCGACGCAGCCTGGCGGCTTGCTCACGCGACCATGCGGGGTCCAGCGCGAGGTAAACGTTGTGGCCGGCGTTGCTGTTGGCACGGCCGATGGCGTGGTCAAGTTCGGTGCCGGGGTCGGCGGTGGCGTTGCGATAACGCTGGCGCAGCGCGGCGATGGCGGAGATGCCGGAAGACATGCGGCGATTGTAATTGGGAGCAGTAGGAATGCGTTGGATGTGACGTATTCAGAAAGCAGTCGCAACGTGCTAACGTCATACATGGCCCTCAAAACAACCAAGCCCTTGCGCGGCGCTGCCCTGGATGCGGAGCGGATGCGCGACCTCGCG
>JAJZFE010000185.1 GCA_021798655.1 Acidobacteriota bacterium
CTATGTGGACAAGGAGTTCGACGCGCAGGACATCTACGCGAACAAGTCGAACGTGTGGCTCTACGTGGACTGGTCGCCCGAGCTGAGCGGCGACAACGCCGAGACGCGCCGCGCCACCACGCTGGAGTTCTACAACGCCTATCGCGAAGCCGCATGGATGCTGGCTGAACTCGGCGACGCGGCCAACGCCGACCACTATCAGCAGCGCGCAGCGGCCATCAAAGCGGCGGCGCAGCAACACCTGCTCGATCCCGCAACCGGCACCTTCGGCCCGCGCTGGCAGACCAACGCTGCCGCCGTCGTCTCCGGTGCGGCCGACGCCGCGCAGTATCCTGCAATCTGGAACGACGTGCTCTCACACGTCGGCCACGTGCGCTACAACGGGCTCGTCGTCACGCCCTATTACAACTACTACGTCATCAGCGCGATGGCGCAGATGGGCCATCGCAAGGACGCGCTCGACTGGATCAGGCAGTATTGGGGAGGCATGATCGACGAAGGCGCCACCAGCTACTGGGAGGCTTACGACCCCGATTGGCTGCACTCGGAAGACTTCCACGCCTCGCTCCAAGCCGATGGCCGCTCCGGCTACTTCGTCAGCCTCGCACACGGATGGTCCAGCGGTCCCACGCCCTGGCTCATGGAGCAGGTGCTCGGCATCAATGCACGCGGCGCCGGCTTCAGCAAAGTAGACATCCGCCCCGACCTCATCGGCCTGCAGTGGGCACGCGGCGGCGAACCCACACCGCACGGCCTGCTCAAGGTCGATGTCGCCGGCGGCGCAACGCCGCAGACCGTCATCGACCTGCCCGCAGAGGTGCACGCCAGCGTCTCCGTCCCCGTCGCTGCGGCCTCGGCAACCGTGCTCGTCAACGGCGAACCGCACGCCAGCACCTCGGCGGAGGGCGGCACGCGCGCCGTCGTTCAGCTCGACGCACCCGGACACTACACACTCACCACTCGCTGACTCCATCGCCGCAACGCACAAGGCCCGCAGCCGAATCGCTGCGGGCCTCGCTCGTTGCTCTCGTTTCCCAAGCAGCTACATGATCGGGACGCGGCGCGTATTGCTCTCCAGCGGCGTCCGGTGCCGGCTCATCGCATCCAGCGGATAGATCAGGTCGACATTCCGCGGCGTGATCAGCTGATGCTTCACAAACACCGTCGAAGGCACCGGCTTCTTGCGCAGCGTGCTCAGCGCCAGCGTGATCAACTCGTCCCCGTATCGCTCCGGGAAGTAGGCGACCGAACCAATCAGCCGCGTCCCAGGCCGTCGCAACTCCGCGCGCGCCTCGCTGATCGCGTTCTGCCCCATCACGGCCACCTGCCCGCTGCGCCCCGCCTCCTCAAACGCCCGCACCGCGGCCAACGCGCAGACATCGTTCACCGCGCACACCGCCGTGCGCCGCGCCGGCGCTCTGCGCAGATACTGCCGCAGCACGTCCAGCACCTCTTCGTAGTCGCCGCGTCCGTTCAGCCGGATCATCGGCAGGTCCGCCGCCTGCGGCAGCTCCGCGCGCAGGCCATCCACCATGCCCGTACTGCGCAGCTCCACCAGGCTGCCCGCAATCGGCAGCTCCAGCAGCACGATGCGCTCCACGTTGCCATTCCAGTTGTCCCGCGCCCAGCGGCCCAGCGCCTTGCCGCCGATCAGCCCGGCCTTGTAGTTGTTCGCGCCAAAGTAGCTCGCCCCCGGATGCGGTATCTCAATCGCAATCACCGGCGTGTTCGACTCCACAAACTTCGACGCCACCATCGGCGCAATCCGCTCGTACGTCTGGAACTCCAACACCAGATCGACGTTCTCGCGGATCAGGATCTCCGCATTGCGCACCGCCTCCCGCGCGCTGTAACGGTTGTCCACCGTAATCAGCTGCACATGCTCGCGCGCCGCCGCCTGCTCCAGGCCCTTCAACACCTCATGGGCAAACTCGGAGTCCCCCTGCGCCGCATAGCCGATGCGGAACGGTCGCCGATCCAGAGGACCCACGCGGCTGCGATACACGCTGCCCTGCGAACGCTCCACCAGCCCGCCATGCACCAGCGTCCGCAACAACCGAAACACCGTCGTCTTGGGCAGCTCCGTCCGCGCCATCACCGCGCCCAGCGAAAGCTCCTCTCCCGCATACTGAAACGCCTTCAACACATCGCACGCCCGCAGCACCGTCTGCGACTCGTTGCGATCGCCCTTGCGCTCCGACGACAGCAACGAAACTACCTCGCCCTGCCGCCCCGCCGCCTGCCTCAATACCTGTACGCTCGACATCGTCAGCACCTGCTCCTGTCCAACACGCGGAACGCAACGTCCGCACATTCGCCCCTCAGGCTCTTGCGTCGAGCCCGGTGGCTTCCAATCCATCCCAACGGCAAGCTACCGTTTTGAATAATCCTGAAAGATAACCATCCGTATCGAAAGATAAATCTCTTCCAGTCGCTATTGGTTTGTCAAGTTTCTTCTGCTGTCGGACACCTTTCCGCGTGCGCCCCCAGCCAATCTGCTGCCAACTCTGACGATCACGGCTGCAAAAAAGTCTCGCAGCCCTCTCGCAGCCGGTCTTTCCCCTCGCAACCACCCTGGCACCCACCTGTCGCTGCCCACCCTTCCGCCAAGCGGCACAGAGCCACCTGCGACGCCGACAGAAGCCTGAAACTAAAGCTATACTTTCGGAAATCAAGCTCGCACGCGCACCCCTCCCCATGACCGCCGCCGTCTCCCAGCCACGCACCCCCACCCACGACGCACCGCCGCCCCGCCTGCTGCTGCTGGCCGACGACATCACCGGGGCCTGCGACAGCGCCGTGGCCTTCGCCCGCCCTGGCCTGCCCGCGCGGCTGCTCCTCCGCCCTGATACCGAACCCGCCAGCATCACCGCCCTCTGCACCGCCACACGCAACCACGTCGACGCGCACGCCGCCGCCACACTCCGCCACACTCTCCGCTCGCTGCCCACCCGCTGGCAGCGCGAATCGCTCTTCTTCCTCAAGCTCGACTCCGCCGGGCGCGGCCCGATCGGCGCGACCCTCCTCGCCGCCGCGGAGGCTCTGCAGCCCGACCTCACGCTCCTCGCTCCGGCGTTCCCTGGGCTCGGGCGCAGCGTCGTGGACGGCACGCTGCGCGTCACCGACGTCGCCGGCCAGCGCACCCAGATCTCTCTGCCGGGCCTCTTCCCCGCCGCCTCGCAGCACCGCATCGCGCTGATTCCGACAGGCTCGGCCGCAACGCTGCGCCACGCCCTGCGCGCGGCCATCGACGCAGGCCGCGACCTGCTGCTCTGCGACAGCGCCTCCGCCGAAGACCTCCAGGCGCTCACCGAGGCCGCCCTCGCGCTCCGCCGCCGCACCCTCTGGGCCGGCTCCGGCGGCCTCGCCCGGGCACTCGCCCACGCACTCTCGCCGCAACCCCTCGCCGCGCCAACGCAACCGCTCCCCCCAGGCCGCACGCTGGTTCGCCGCACGCTGGTTCGCCGTACGCTGGTTCGCCGCACGCTGATTCTCTGCGGCACCCATCACCCTGTCACGCGTCTGCAGCTGGCCGCGCTGCAAGCGCAACTGGCCGCATCACCGGAGCCACAGACGCAGCTCGTCCAACTCGACTGGCAGCACACCACTGCCGCGGACATCCGCGCACTCTTCCGCCAGCATCGGCCGGCCACGCTGCTCATCATCGGCGGCGACACCGCGGCCTTCGTCCTCGACGCGCTCGACGCCGCCGCGATGGATCTCTGCGACGAGCTATCCCCCGGCATCCCGCATGGCGTCATCGTCGACGGCCTCGCCGACGGCTGCCGTCTCATCACCAAATCCGGCGGCTTCGGCGACGAGCACGCCCTCTGCCACGTCCTTCAACTCTGCTCCGGAGCCGCCGCATGATCCGCCGTCCACGCATCGCCATCACCATCGGAGATCCCGCCGGCGTCGGCGCAGAGGTCGCGCTCAAAGCACTGTCGCAAGCCACCGCGGAGGATCGCAACGCGGCCGACTGGCTGCTGCTCGGCGACCCCGTCGCGCTCACCGCAGCAGCAGGCATCACGGGCC
>JAJZFE010000105.1 GCA_021798655.1 Acidobacteriota bacterium
TGCCGGCGGTCTTGTTGATGATACCGAAGCCGGAGCCGCGCAGGGTGTTGGCGGGCAGGCCCATGTTGACGACGTTGAAGATGTTGAAGAACTCGGCGCGGAACTGGATGTCGCCGCGCTCGACGCCGCTGCTGCGGTGTCCGAAGGGTGTGCTCTTGAGCAGGGCGTAGTCGAAGTCGTAGTAGGCGGGCCCGAAGAAGGTGTTGCGGCCGAGGGTTCCGTAGCGCCCGACGTTGGGGCCGGTGCCGCCGGCGACGCCGATGGGGGTCGAGAAGTAGGAGGCGTTGTTGGCACCGAGACCGAAGTAGTCCTCGCGGCGGCGGGTGGAGCTTTTGGCGGTGGAGAGGTTGGGGATGCCGATCTGGTCGGGGCGGTCGGTGCCGTAGGTGCCGTTGCCGGTCTGCTGGATGCCGGAGTAGATGGAGAAGGGCGAGCCGCTGGAGATGGTGGAGATGCTGAGCAGCTCCCACCCGGCGGTGATGTGTTTGTCGAGGCGGTGGAGGGCGTTGAGCTTCTGCAGCTGGAGGTCCTGCGCGGCGCTGAGGGTGAAGGCGCGGGCGACATCGAAGTCGGAGGGGCCTTTTTCGGCGTGGGTGTTGAAGGGGTTCTGCGGGGCGGTGACGGCGACGGCTCCGGTGGAGCCGGTGCCGCCGGTCAGGCCGCTGACGTCGTCGAGGGATTTGGCCCAGGTGAAGCCGGCCTGGAGGCTGGGGCCGCCGTGCACGAGCGTGCCGGAGAGCGAGGTCTGCAGCGCGTGGTAGGTGGAGTGCGAGGTGTCGGTGATGACGGACTCGAAGCCGAAGCCGCCGGTGATGGCGCCGGTGTTGTCGAAGGTGGTGTAGGGGGCGAAGCCGGGGTCGGCGCCGGGGAAGGCGTTGGGGAAGGAGACGCGCGGGAGGTGCGCGGCGGCTGTGCCGATGTAGGCGGCGTCGGCGGTGAGGCCGCCGAACTGGCGCTCGACGCCGACCGTCCATGTGTACAGCGAGGCATTGTTGAAGTTGCGGTCGATGGCGCTGAGGTTGAGCAGGGAGAACTGCTGGCCGGGGAGCACGGCGGCGAGGTCGTGCTCGTAGCGGTTCACGTCCATGACGGTGTTGGCGGGCACGTCCTTGGGGTTGCCGCTGGCGAAGACATCGGCGCCGGCGGGGGTGTAGGTGTGCGGCAGTTCGGCGGGGGTGATCTGGAATCCGTAGGGGACCTCGGCGTTCTTTGCGGCGTTGACGCGGGGGTAGACGACGAAGGGGGTGGAGCCGGTGAGGAAGTTGTCCTGCCAGATGTTGGGCTCGATGATGGTGATGGCTCCGCCGACGTGGACGCGGAGCTGGTGGGGCGCGTCCCAGGTGAGCTGGACGCGAGGGCCCCAGCCGTTGGTGCCGGTCTGGTAGCCGGGCTGGGGGTTGATGAGGTACTGCTGGGGCGTGCCGGCGGGCGGGTTGACGTTGAGGAAGCTGGAGGTGCGGTGGGCGCGCTCCGTGATGGGCGTGTAGATCTCATAGCGCAGGCCATAGTCGAGGGAGAAGCGCTCGTTGATCTTCCAGGTGTCCTGCACGTAGGCGTTGAAGTCTTCGCGGTTGATGGCGGCGGGTCCGATGTGGGGGCCGTTGGAGAAGTAGGGCGGAGCGACGGAGGCGGTGTAGCTGTAGGGGTAGCCGATGAGCAGACTGCTGAGGGTGTCGGGCAGCGGGTCTCCGGGCGCGATGTTGTGCGTGCCGCTCTGCGAGGCGATGAAGGTGGGCGAGTAGACGGTGCCGCCGCCGAAGTCGTACTCGCCGTTGGGGCTGATGCCGAAGTAGGTGGTGTCGCGGTTGATGCGTGCCTCAGCGCCGAACTTCACGACGTGGCGGCTGGTGGTCCAGGAGACGCTCTGCTGGGCCTGGAAGAGATTGCCGAAGGCGGACATGACCGAGCCGGCGGCGGTGTTGAAGCCTTCGAGCAGACCATCGACGAACTTGAGCGCGGAGTCGGTGTGGTTGGGCGTGTTGAAGGAGGGCGTGGTGCGCGTGACGCTAAGCGAGGAGGACCAGAGCAGGTGCGGAGATACGGTGCGCGTGTAGGTGATGATGGCGTTGCGCTGCTGCTGGACGAACTGCACGCCAAAGCTGGGATCGAGGATGGTCTGGTCGGGATTGGTGGTGGGGCCGAGGAGGTTGTCGTAGGTGAAGCGCGCGAGGAGCTGGCCCTTTTCGCCGAGCTGCTGGTCGAGCCGGAGCGAGAACTGGTCGGCGTTGGTGACGACGTTGGAGGGCGCGGCGTAGGTGCGCGGGCCGTAGGTGCCGGTGGGGTTGTTGGGCAGGGGATAGCGCGCGAGCACGGCGGCGATCTGCGGATTGACAGGGACGTTGAGGGTGTCGGTGGTGCCGTTGGCGTAGGTGACGGTGTCGGTGCCGGCGCGCTCGGCTGCGGTGGGAACGGCGAGCACCTGGGTGGTGCCGAGGACCTGGCGGAAGCCCTGGTACTGGCCGAAGTAGAAGGTCTTGCCGCGTCCGTCGTAGAGATGCGGCAGCACGACGGGGCCGCCGTTGGTGAAGCCGAACTCGTTGCGATGGAAGGGCGGGATGCGGCCGGGCTCGGCGATGGAGGGATAGTCGAAGTAGTTGCGCGCGTCGAAGGCGGAGTTGCGGACGAACTCGAAGAAGGAGCCGTGGAAGCCGCCCCGGCCGGAGCGGGTGAGGATGTTGGTGAAGCCGGAGGCTCCGCGGCCGATCTCGGCGGGCATCCAGCCGGAGCTGGACTGGATGTTTTCGATGGCGTCGACGTTGAAGTTGCTGAAGGCTGCGCCGCCCATCTCGGGGTCGCTGATGTCGGCGCCGTCCATGGCGAAGACGGCTTCGACGCCGCGCTGTCCGTTGATGGCGAACTGCTGGGTGAAGTTGGTGGCACCGTTGACGTCCGTCATGGTGCCGGCGGCGAGGAGCAGGAGCGTGGAGAAGTCGCGGCCGTTGAGCGGCAACTCGCTGACCGCCTGGCTGGAGAGCTTTTCGCCGCCGGAGGTGGCCGTGGAGGCGGCCGTTGCGGTTGCCTGCGAAGAGGGTGCGACAGGGGCGCTGGTGAGCCCGTTCTGCGCGGTCAGTGTGAGTGCGACGGGCGCAGTCGGAAGCTGAAGGGAAAGCGTGGTCGCAGACGCCGCGTTCGGCGGACGGACCGTGAGCGTGTAGGCCCCGGCGGGGATGCCGGTGAAGCGGAAGTCGCCGTGGGCATCGGTGACGGTGGTGCGCGTCGTCGCGGCGGCGGTGAGGGCGAGGGTGGCCGCAACGAGCGGCTGGCCCGCTGCGTTCTGCAGGGTGCCGCTCCAGTCCGACAAGGCGGGCGCGGTGGACTGTGCCGGTGCAAGGCCGCAGGTGAGCAGGGCGGCGAGGCATACGATGGCAAGCTGCAAGGCAGGATGCCGCAAGACTGGAAGCCGCAAGGCAGGACGGGGGCCTTTGCGAGGCTTCCGCTGTGCACGCAGGATGGCGAAATCATAAGTAGTCAAACGTGTGTCCTATTCAGTCCAGGTAGTCACAGAACGATACCTTAACCGGGGCAGGGTTGTCGCGGGGAGTGTTGGATTTAGTCCTGTAAAGCGCTTGCCGTGCGTGACAAGACGCAGATTCCCTACGGGAATGACAAGCAAAAGAATGCGCGACAAGACGCAGATTCCCTACGGGAATGACAAACAAAAGAATACGTCGTCCAGGCTCGTTCAGGCAGCTATCTTCGGCTGCAGTCGGCTGCAGTCCGCTACGGCAAGGGTTCGTCAGCGGTGAGGGTCAGTCAGCGGCGGCGAGCAGGGGCGTCGGGGTCGGTGCGGCGTTGGCTGGCGCGAGCGGCAGCGTGATGGAGAGCGCCGCGCCGCCCTGCGGACGGTTGGCCGCCGTGATGGATCCGCCGTGCGCGTTGACCACCGCGTGCACGAAGGCGAGACCGAGGCCGTGCCCGCGTGAGTGGCTGCCCTTGATGCCTTGTTCGAAGAGATGATGCTGGATGTCCGCATGGAAGCCGGGGCCATCGTCTTCGATCAGCAGGATTGCGTGGGTGTCCTGCGGGCGCAG
>JAJZFE010000093.1 GCA_021798655.1 Acidobacteriota bacterium
CGCGATCATGATGGTGGATGATGCCCATGCGAGCGGCGTGCTGGGGAGGAATGGACGCGGGAGTGTGGATCACTTTGGGTGTACGAGCCGCGTGGATGTGCAGGTGGGTACGCTGTCGAAGGCGATTGGAGCGCTGGGCGGGTATGTGTGCGGGAGCCGCGATTTGATTGACTATCTGTACCATCGCGCGCGACCGTTTCTGTTTTCGACGAGTCATCCGCCGAGTGTGGCGGCGAGCTGCATGGCGGCGTTCGAGATTCTGGAGAACGAGCCGGAGCGGATTGAGCGACTGTGGGCGAACACGAAGTATTTTCAGGAGCAGCTGCGCGGCGCGGGGTTCGATATTGGTGGGGTGACGACGCCGCGGAGTGAGACTCCGATTACGCCGGTGATTGTGGGTGACGGGCGGAAGACGATGGAGTTCAGCAAAGCGCTGTTTGAGCAGGGCGTGATGGCGACGGGGATCGCGTTCCCGACGGTGCCGGAGGGCAAGGCGCGCGTGCGGTGCATCATGACGAGTGAGCACTCGCGGGAGATGATGGACAAGGCGCTGGAGGTGATGACAGGGACGGCGCGGAGGATGGGGATTTTGTAGCGGGCAAGTAGTTGGGTTAGAGAGTTATTGCACCGGCTTAAACCAGATGCCAGTGCCGGAGTCAGGATCGCCGACTGTCCAGTAGAGGCCGTAGGGTTTGGTCTGGCCGGTGAGTTGGAGCTCAGTGTAGCTCCCGGATTTGCACGCTGAGGGGCTTCTATCGGACTCGATATTGAGCGTGAGAGTGCCATCTTCGGGGCCGCTCCAGCTACCAGAGCCGGATACGACGCATTGATCAGGGTCGCTCATGATGAGTCCTGAGACCTGCGTGTGGCCGTTTGCCTCCAAGTGGATCGTCGCAGGATTGAATTGACTCGCGGCCGTATCTGTCCTTCTTCGTGATTCTGTGTAAAGACCGACGACATCGCGGCTTGGGGGTGAGTGCCAGGGTTTGTTCCAGATGGCAGGTGGGCCAAGGATCGCTCCGGCGAGATCGTTCGCCAGGAAGAAACCGGGTATCAATAGAGGAGCCAACACGACGAGGAGAAGCAGCCACCAGTTCGAGATCTTGAGACTCTTGATTTGCATTGTCGAGATGCTCCGATGGATGAGCTTGTGGCGCGAGTGTATCTCGTGAAGTATGAAGCATACCTGAGGGCTGAAGCCCTAGGATTGGGGCGACGCTATGAGACCCGAGGCTGAAGCCTCGGGCTACCCGGTTCGTGTCATCGATCAGGGGGCCTGCTTCCTGCTGGCTCTGAGTGATGTGGATGGGGTGATGGGGAGTCAGATTTTCTGGACGCGGAGGACGTCGCGGACGCCCGGGACCTTGCGGAGGTTCTGGGTGAGGCGTTCGAGGTGGCGGAGGTCCACGGTTTCGATGACGAAGTCTACGTTGACGACGCCGTCCACGGAGGGTTTGGTGTCCACGGAGCGGATGTTGGTGCCGTCTTCGGCGATGATGGCGGTGAACTCTTTGAGGAGGCCGGAGCGGTCGTCGCAGACGATGATGAGGCGGACGGGGTAGGTGGCGGCTTTGGGGCCGGAGGCGGATTCGGGAGCGTCGGCCCAGGCTACGTCGATGCGGCGGTCGGCCTCGTAGAGCAGGTTCTGCACGTTGGGACAGCTACGGGCGTGGACGGCGACGCCTTTGCCGCGGGTGACGTAGCCGATGATGGCCTCGCCGCGGATGGGGTTGCAACAGCGCGCGCGGTAGACGAGGAGGTCGTCCTGGCCTTCGACCTGGAGCGACTCGGAGCCTTTGCCGAAGAAGACGCGTTTGACGGCGTCGGACATGTGGCTGAGGGTGTTGGGCGTGGCGGCGGTGGGCTCTTCGACGGGCATGGTGCTGCCGGGTTCGAGCTTGTTGAGCGTCTGGCGTGCGGAGTACTTGCCGAAGCCGATGGCGGCGAGGAGGTCGGCGTGGGCGGCGAGTCCGTACTCGCTGGCGATGCGGTCGTAGTCGGCCTGTTTGAAGCGGTCGAGCGAGAGCTTGAACTTGCGGGCCTCGCGTTCGAGGAGCTTCTGTCCGATCTCGATGGCGCGGGTGCGCTGGTTTTCGTTGATCCAGTGCTTGATCTTGTTGCGTGCGCGGGAGGATTTGGTGAAGCTGAGCCAGTCGCGCGAGGGAGTGTGGCCGGCCTGGGTGGTGATCTCGACGATGTCGCCGTTGCGGAGCTTGTGGCGCAGGGGGACGATGCGGCCGTTGACCTTGGCGCCGGTGGTGGAGTTGCCGACATCGGTGTGGATGGCGTAGGCGAAGTCGACGGGGCTGGCGTCCTTGGGTAGGACGATGACCTTGCCCTTGGGGGTGAAGGTGTAGACCTCTTCGGGATACAGGTCGACCTTGAGGGTGGACATGAACTCGTTGGGGTCGGGCATCTCGCGCTGCCACTCCATCATCTGGCGTACCCAGGCGAGTCGCTGCTCGTCCTTGGCGGAGACGTTGTCGGAGGCCTTGTACTTCCAGTGGGCGGCGATGCCGTCTTCGGCGACGCGGTGCATGTCGTCGGTGCGGATCTGGACCTCGAACTGGTGGCCGCCTTCGGCGATGAGCGTGGTGTGCAGCGACTGGTAGAGGTTGGGCCGCGGCATGGCGATGAAGTCTTTGAAACGGCCAGGGACGGGACGCCAGGTGCTGTGCAGCAGGCCAAGCGCGGCGTAACAGTCCTGCTCGGTTTCAGTGATGACGCGGACGGCGAAGAGGTCGAAGACCTGATCGACGGGGATGGCGTGCTTGGTGAGCTTCTGCTGGATGGAGTAGAGGCGCTTGATGCGGGCTTCGACGCGGGCGTTGATTTTAGCGTCGGCGAGCTTGGCTTCGAGCGTGGAGACGATCTTGTCGAGGAAGGCTTTGCCTTCGGCGCGGAGGCTATCGACCTCGGTGGTGAGCTGCGTGTAGCTGAAGGGGTCGGTGTAGCGGAAGGCGAGGTCTTCGAGCTCGCCGCGGAGTTTGCCCATGCCAAGGCGGTGGGCGAGCGGCGCGTAGACATCGAGGGTTTCGCGGGCGATGCGCTGCTGCTTTTCTGGCTTGAGGTGCTCAAGCGTGCGCATATTGTGCAGGCGATCGGCGAGCTTGATCATGACGACGCGGAGGTCGGTGACCATGGCGAGAAGCATCTTGCGGATGTTTTCGGCCTGGTGGTCTTCGCGGTTGGCGAACTTGATCTTGTCGAGCTTGGTGACGCCTTCGACGATGTGAGCGACCTGCTCGCCGAAGCGTTTGGCGATCTCGGCGGCGGTGACGTCGGTGTCTTCGACGGCGTCGTGGAGCAGGCCGGCGGCGATGGCGGTGGCGTCCATCTTGAACTCGGCGAGGACCTGCGCGACTTCAAGGGGATGAGCGATGTAGGGCTCGCCGGAGGCGCGTTTCTGCTCGGCGTGATGGAGGATGCAGAAGGCCCAGGCGGAGCGGATGAGGTTGAGGTCGTCGGCGGGGCGGTTGGCGCGGACGGTGTCGAGGAGGTGATGGAAGGCGAGGTCGAGGTTGGGGTAGCCGGAGAGCGGGTCGGCGATGGCGGGAGCTTGCGTGGAATCGATGGCTAAGGCAGCGGGGAGCGGCGTCGCGGCGTGTGCCGGAGATTCGCTGGCCGACAGTTCGGCCTCGCCGACGGGCGGCGCGGGATTCACAGGCGCGGCAGGGTCGGCCGCACCTGGCTTAGCGATTGCCATAGTTCATTATACGGGGTGGCGGATACAGGGTGATGGCGTCGTGGCGATGGAGAGCGCGGCGGCTTAGCGGCGAACGCTCTCGGGAGCCTCTTTTTCTTCAGCCTTCTTGAGCAGGCCAGAGGGCGGCGGAGGACCGCCGTGCGTCCAGTGGACGAGCTCGTCGAAGGCGGTGCCGATCTCCTGGGTGGTGAAGGTGCAGTGGCCCTCCGAGTCTACATACTGCTGGACGAAGTTCTGCGCTGCGCCAGCGGCCTGGACGCGTTCATAGTAGAGCGGAAGGAACTGCACCTGGACGAGGGGGTCGAAGGCGGTGT
>JAJZFE010000216.1 GCA_021798655.1 Acidobacteriota bacterium
CGAAGGCAAAGAAGAGCACGCTGAAGACGATGCTGGTGTGCTCCAGCTGCTGCACGCAGAAGAGGGTCGTGGCGAAGACGAGGGTCTTCGCGGGGGCGATCCGGGTGGGGAGCTCGATACGCACTGCAGTGAAGTCTAGAGCATTTTCTCCGTTGAGGCGCGTACAGGAGTTTTGCGGGAGGGCTGTGGCGGAGTCCCTGAACAGGCGTGTTGGCGGAGTGGAGCCGACGGCGGGTACAGTAGGGAGAACGCAGCAGCACGACCAGCAGCACGAACAGGAGAGCCCTTGCCCGAGCAGGAGAAGCGACGCCGCAGCAGCGACCGTGCGAGGGGTCCTGAGACCGCGACGCGGTGGCTGCTGGTGCTGTTCCTGGTGGGGCTGTGCGAGCGGGGCTACCTGTACTACAGTCTGCAGCTGCTGCACCAGCCGCAGGTGTGGATGGACGTGGTGCAGGGTACGTCGAGCGCGCCGGAACAGTATCGGATCGGCGTGGTGGATGCCGCGTACTGGCTGAGCCGGCATGTGGGCTGGCAGGGCCACTGGCTGCGGATGAGCCGGGCGTTCGGACTGTTTGACGTGGCCGGAGCGGTGGCGGCGGTGCTGCTGCTGTACGGGCTGGTGGAGCGGTCGGAGCTGTATCGGCGGGGCTCTGCGGCGATGCGCTGGTTTGCCAGTGCGGGGTTTGTGGCGCTGGCGCTGTATGCGCTGGACTGGACGATCTGGTATCAGAAGGTGGGGACGCTGCCGACGGCGGGGCTGGTGGCGCTGATGGTGTGGCTGTGGACGCCGCGCGGGAGCCGTGGTGAAGGAAACGGGCCGACGCCGGTGTCGGCGGTGCTGACTGCAGCGGCGCTGCTGGCGCTGGTAGCCGTGCAGAGCCTGATTCGCGCCGATATCGCGCTGGTGCTGTGCGCGGGCGTGCTGGCCGCGAGCGGGCTGCGGCTGGGCGGGCCCCTGGCGCTGCGCCGAGGGGCGGCGATGGCCACCAGCGCGGCAGGAGTCGGCGTGGCGCTGGGGGTACAGCTGTACCTGATGAAGGTGGCGTATCCGCAGGCGAGCTACCAGGGCGTGCCGGCGCTGATGCTGTCGCACGATGCGCTGCACGCGTCGCTGTGGGTGGCGACGGTGATCTACCTGGCTCCGCTGGCCTGGACCACGCGGGAGGCGGTGCGACAGCGGCGCATGGGCGACGGCGTGGGTGCGGCGGTGCTGCTGAGCAGTTGGGGCTATGCCGCGCTGTGGATCACGATGGGCCGGCTGGATGAGGTGAGGATCTTTCTGCCGATGGCGCTGGCGGTGACTCCGCTGACGGTGGAGATGGCGCTGCGGCGGGTGGCCGGGGACGCGGGCTGAGCCGGGACACGATCGGCCGAAAGAGGTACCCGGCGAGGTTCGCGGGGGTTACATTGCACTGAAAAAGTGGCAATCTGGAACGCGAACCGATGAAAGTCGATACACAGCCCAATTCGGCGCAGGCCCAAAATTTTTATGGGATGCAATCCTTGGCGGCTTCGTCTGCGTTGTACTGTAGTGAGCAGCAGGACGAAGTAGCCCAGGCCTGTACGGATAGGCCGTTGGATGACGTACAAAACACACCGCAAAAGCGGGAATCAACGGAGCAAGCTGTGTCATTCGGTAGAGAGTTGCAGCTGGAGCGCCAGAGGCGCCACATTTTGCTGGAGTCGATTGCAGAGGGAACGCGAGTTCCGCTGCGCCATCTTCGTGCGCTGGAGCAGGGAGAGTATGGGCAGCTGCCGGGGGGCATCTTCAACAAAGGGATTCTGCGGAACTACTGCAAGTATGTGGGGCTGAACGAGCAGGAGTGGCTGCCGCGGATGCCGCAGGTGGCGGTGGCCGAGCACGATGAGGACTGGGAGTCGTTTGCCGAGAATGTGCGCCGCAGCCGGGTGGGCAAGCGGTCGCGCACCGGAGCGCAGTGGCTGGGCGTGCTGGTGATGCTGATTGTGCTGGCAGCGCTGGGGTGGGCGGCGTGGCGGATGGTGCTGCGTCCGCAGGTGATGCTGCTGCCGCAGGCGGGGCAGGTGACGGCTCCGGCGGGGATGCCGAAGCGGTAGCTGATGGGGCGAGCCATTGGATGACCGTCGTTGCCGCTCAGGGGCGGAATCTCGCCGCTGGCTGTTGACCTTTGGACGGGCGTGGCTGCGGGGGTAAAATAAGAGGGTTCTGCCGGGACGGGCGCTTGCCTGCTTTCCTGACGGGACGTCCGGAGCCAGCGCAGGCCAGGCCTGCACCAGGCGAACCGGTCGTCGGGCGCTTCGAGTGTCTCCCCTGCCCCATCACGAGACATCAGCGGGTCCGGCTACTTCGAATACAGGAGCAATTCGCTTTGTCTACAACCGATCGTTTCCTCTTTACCAGTGAGTCTGTGACCGAGGGTCATCCGGACAAGATTGCCGACCAGATCTCCGACGCCATTCTGGATGCCTGCCTGGCGGTGGATCCCTACAGCCGTGTGGCGTGCGAGACGCTGACCTGCACGGGCCTGGTGGTGGTGGCCGGCGAGATTACCACGAAGGCCTATGTGGACTTTCAGACGCTGGTGCGCGAGACCGTGAAGGAGATCGGCTATGACGATGCGATCAAGGGCTTCGACCACAATACGTGCGCGGTGATCTCGACGATCAACCGGCAGAGCCCGGACATTGCGCAGGGCGTGGACACGGGCGGCGCAGGCGACCAGGGCATGATGTTCGGCTATGCGACCAACGAGACGCCGGAGCTGATGCCGACGCCGATCTCGCTGGCGCACAA
The DNA here is from genome assembly GCA_021798655.1 of Acidobacteriota bacterium. The sequence continues at coordinate 2,774 of JAJZFE010000216.1, forward strand.
GCTGGCGCAGAAGCTGACCGAGGTGCGGAAGTCGGGCAAGATGGCGTACCTGCGTCCCGATGGCAAGAGCCAGGTGACGGTGGAGTACGACTCCGACAACAAGCCGGTGCGCGTGGACGCGGTGGTGATCTCGACGCAGCACGCGGAGTTCAGCGACAAGGACCCGAACAGCACGCTGACCAACGACCAGCTGCGCGCGGAGATTCAGGAGCACGTGATCGAAGCAGTGATCCCGGCGGCGCTGCTGGACGAGAACACGAAGTACCACATCAACCCGACGGGACGGTTCGTGATCGGCGGACCGATGGGCGACACGGGCCTGACGGGCCGCAAGATTATCGTGGACACCTACGGCGGCATGGGCCGGCACGGCGGCGGCGCGTTCAGCGGCAAGGACTCGACCAAGGTGGACCGCTCGGCGGCGTACATGGCGCGCTACGTGGCGAAGAACATCGTCGCGGCAGGGCTGGCTGATCGCTGCGAGGTGCAGCTGGCGTATGCGATCGGCGTGGCTGAGCCGGTGTCGATCCGCGTGGACACGTTCGGCACGGGCGACCTGCACGAGCAGCAGCTGATCGACCTGGTGCGGGCGAACTTCCAGCTGACGCCGAAGGGCATCATCGAGAGCCTGAACCTGCGGCGGCCGATCTTCAAGAAGACGGCGGCGTACGGGCACTTTGGGCGCTCGGGCGAGTCGTTTACGTGGGAAGCGACGGACAAGGCCGAGGCGCTGAAGGCCGGCGCGAAGGCTGAGCTGGCGGCGAAGTAGGCTGTTGAAACACAACGAGGGCGGGCCTGTGGGCTCGCCCTCGTTTCTTGCTTGAATCTGTTGCATGTAGCACCCTGCTCGTTCATCCCAGGAAGAGACACTGATGAACCGTTCGACACCGCCCGTGTGGCTGCTGGGCATGACCAATGCGACGTTCGGGATGTACATCGGGTTTGTGGCGATCACGCTGCCGCAGCTGCTGGCCGGGCGTCATGTGCCGGAGGCGGAGGTGACGCGGGTGACGGCGCTGTGCTTTTCGCCGCTGTTCTGGAGCTTCCTGGTAAGCCCGATGCTGGATGTGCGCTTCAGCCGCAGAAGCTACGCAGCGTTGCTGGCGGCGGGCGCGGCGGCGGCGCTGTATGTGGCGGTGACGCATCTGCACGAGCTGGCGGTGTTTGAGGGCGCGCTGATTGCGGGTGTGGCGATGGTGAACCTGTCGTCGAATGCGCTGTTCGGCTGGCTGTCGAGC
>JAJZFE010000323.1 GCA_021798655.1 Acidobacteriota bacterium
CGAGTTTGAGTTTCATCGCGCGTACCAGGCGCTGAACGAGTTTACGAATGCGGATTTGAGTGCGCTCTATCTCGATGTGGTGAAGGACCGGCTGTACACCTTTGCGCCGCAGAGCCGCGAGAGACGCAGCGCGCAGACGGCGATGTGGCGGATTGCAGAGGCGCTGACGCGGTTGATTGCGCCGATTCTTTCGTTCACGGCGGATGAGGTCTGGCAGTATCTGCCGAAGATGGAGAGCCGCGAAGCGAGTGTGCATACGGCGTTGTTTCCGACGGTGCTGGAGATTGTGCCGGGCAGCGTGGCCGGGCTGGAGCGCGAGTGGGAGCAGCTGCTGCAGGTGCGCGCGCTGGTGATGGTGGAGCTGGAGGCGATGCGCGCGGCGAAGGTGATTGGCAAGAGCCTGGAGGCGGCTGTGTCCGTGGTTGCGACCGAGGGTTCGAACGAAGCGATGGTGTTGATGAAGTATGAGTCGGCGCTGGCGGAGTTCTTCAACGTGTCGCAGGCGACGGTGCAGGTGGTTGGCGCGAGTGCGACGGCGAAGGCCGTGCTGATTGAGACGCGCGTAGCCGATGGAGCCAAGTGCGGACGGTGCTGGCGCGTGGTGCCCGATGTAGGCAGCGATGCGCGCTGGACGGCGGTGTGCTCGCGGTGCGCTGAGGCGCTCGCAGCAATTGGATTTGAACCAATGGAAGGGACGAATTAATGCGGGACAGGCGTTGGGTGATGTTTTTGATTGCGGCGGCGGTGATTGTGCTGGACCGCGTGACGAAGATCTGGGTAGAGAACCATGTGAGCATCGGCCAGGGGATCGTGGTGTGGCCGCACTACTTTCGCATCTCCCACCTGTTGAACACGGGAGCCGCGTTCAGCCTGTTTGAGGGCGTGCGGAACCCGGCGGTGGTGCGAAATCTGCTGGTGGCATTTTCGGTGGTGGCTTCGGTGGTGGTGCTGGTGCTGATCTGGCGGCTGGGCCGGCAGTTCAGCGTTGCAGCCGTGGCGCTGGCGCTGATTCTGGGCGGCGCGATTGGGAATATGTACGACCGGATTCGCTATGCGTATGTGGTGGATTTTCTGGAGGTGCACCTCTATCACTATCACTGGCCGGACTTCAATGTGGCGGACTCGGCGATTGTGGTGGGGGCGTGTCTGCTGCTTCTGGAGATGCTGCGGCCGCAGAAGACAGGGATTAGGGATTAGGGATTACCAAGGATCGGCGATTGGGAGTGGGATGATCGACAGCATCGTAATTCGTGGGGCGCGGACGCATAACCTGAAGGGCATTGATGTGGAGATTCCACACAATGCGCTGACGGTGGTGAGTGGAGTTTCGGGTTCGGGCAAGAGCTCGCTGGCGTTCGATACGGTGTATGCAGAGGGACAGCGGCGATATGTCGAATCGCTGTCGGCGTATGCGCGGCAGTTTCTGGAGCGGATTGAGAAGCCGGACGTCGAGTTCATGGACGGGCTCGCGCCGGCGATTGCGATCAAGCAGAAGAACCAGACGCGCAACCCACGCAGCACGGTGGCGACGGCGACGGAGATCTTCGATTATCTGCGGCTGCTGTTTGCGCGTTGCGGCACGGTGACGTGCCTGCACTGCGGCGGCGTGGTGCGACGCGACTCGGTGGATGAGATTGTGACGCGGGTGCTGCGCGAGCTCGACGGCCAGCGTGTGTATGCGCTGTTTCCGATTGTGCGCGCGGAGGTAAAGCTGGAGGCACTGCAGGGGTTGGCCGTGGTGGAGGGCGAGGCTGAAGTAAAAGCCGCTCCAAAGAAGGCTGCGAAAAAGACAACGGCGAAGAGCAAAACTGCACCGGTGGCCGATGTTACTGAGGCGATGAAGGAACGGCTGGGAGAGCTGCGGAGGCGCGGGTTCAATCGGCTGTGGCAGGAAGAGAGTTCGCGGCCCGGCAGCGCAGGGAAGATTGTGGAGTTTTCTGCGCCGGAGTCGCTGCTGGAGCTGGATTTTGCAAGACCGATCTATGTGCTGGTGGATCGATTGGCGCTAAGCGCGGAGGTGCGGTCGCGATTGGTGGATGCGATTGAGACGGGGTATCGCGAGGGCGGCGAGATTGTATTTCGCACGGTGCCGCGCGAGAGTGAAGCGATCAGGGTGTTGAGGTACTCGGCGGCGTTTGAGTGCGAGAGCTGCCATCGTGCGTATCGCGAGCCGGAGCCGCGGCTGTTCAGCTTCAACAATCCGTTTGGAGCGTGTCCGCGCTGCCAGGGCTTTGGCAACACGATTGATTTCGATCCGAACCTGATTGTGCCCGACCGGTCGAAGACGCTGGATGAGGGCGCGATTGATCCGTGGACGAAGCCGAAGTATCGGCCGTGGCATGGAGAGATGAAGCGCGCGGCGAAGAGTGAAGGCATTCCCACGGACGTGGCGTGGTATGACCTGACCGATGAACAGCGCGTGTTCATGGAAGAGGGTCGTGGGAGCTGGGCGGGGATACGCGGGTTCTTCGCGGAGCTGGAGCGCAAGAAGTACAAGCTGCATGTGCGCGTGTTTCTGTCGAAGTATCGCGGCTATGCGACGTGCCCGGAGTGTCGCGGGCAGCGGCTGCGGGCGGAGGCGCGCGCGGTGCTGCTGGAGGGGCGCAACATCTGCGAGGTGTGCTCGCTGACGATCAGCGAGGCGGAAGATTTTTTCAATGCGTTGAAACTGAGTGCGGCGCAGATGGAGATCGCCGGAAAGATTCTGGAAGAGGTGCGGCAGCGGGTCCACTTCCTCGAACAAGTGGGGCTGGAGTACCTGACGCTGGACCGGCTGAGCTCGACGCTGAGCGGTGGCGAGTCGCAGCGGATTCAACTGGCGACGAGTCTGGGGTCGCGGCTGGTGGGCGCGCTGTATGTGCTGGATGAGCCGTCGATCGGGCTGCACTCGCGCGACACGGCGAAGCTGATCACGATCATGGAAGAGCTGCGCGACCTGGGGAATACGATTCTGGTGGTGGAGCACGATGCGGATGTGATTCGTGCGGCGGACCACCTGCTGGACCTGGGGCCGGGAGCGGGCGAGTTGGGCGGCAAACTGCTGGCGGCGGGCACGGTGGATGAGGTGAGCCGCAATGCTGCGTCGTTGACGGGCCGCTACCTGAGCGGGCGGACGAAGATTGCGGTGCCGAAGCTGCGGAGGGAGCCGGGGCGCGAGCGGCTGGTGCTGAAGGGTGCGCGGGTGCACAACCTGCGCGGCGTGGATGTGGAGATTCCGCTGGGAGTGCTGTGCTGCGTGACGGGCGTGTCGGGGTCGGGGAAATCGACGCTGATCCACCAGGTGCTGCATCGCGCGCTGGGGCAGTGGCTGGGGCAGGCGGAGGCCGCAGGCGCGGGCGAGGCGGAGAGACGCGAGACAGCAGGGTTGTATCGGGAGCTGACAGGGACGAAGTTTCTGACGGATGTGGTGCTGGTGGACCAGTCGCCGATTGGGCGGACACCGCGGTCGAATCCGGTGACGTACATCAAGGCGTTCGATGCGATTCGCGAGCTGTTTGCGGCGCAGCCGGATGCGCGGCGCAAAGGCTTGACGGCAGGGTCGTTCAGCTTCAACGTGCCGGGCGGGCGCTGCAATGTGTGCGAGGGCGACGGCACGGTGACGGTGGAGATGCAGTTTCTTGCGGACGTGGAGCTGCCGTGCGAGGAGTGCAACGGAACGCGTTATAAAGCGTCCATCCTGGAGGTGAAGTACAAGGGCAAGAACGTGCACGAGGTGCTGGGCATGACGGTGCGCGAGGCGCTGGTGTACTTTGCCGGGCACCAGAAGATCGTGGACAAGCTGGCCGTGCTGGACGAAGTGGGCCTGGGCTATGTGCGGCTGGGGCAGAGCGCGACGACGCTGAGCGGCGGCGAGGCGCAGCGCGTGAAGCTGGCGCAGCATCTGGCGACGGTGCGGTCGGGCAGCGAACTGACCGGCGCGCGGGCAGAGGCTAGGAAGGCGACCAATCGCGTGCTGTACATTCTGGACGAGCCGACGACGGGGCTGCACTTTGAAGATGTGG
>JAJZFE010000464.1 GCA_021798655.1 Acidobacteriota bacterium
CATCAACGTGCTGCCCGGCGAGCACGCCTACTCGCACGTCAACGCGCTCAGCTCCGCCATGCAGGCCTACCTCGTCGATGGCAGCCGCAAGCACCTCGAAGCCGCACGCAACGGCTTCCACTTCGTACAGCAGCAGAGCTACGCCACCGGCGGCTGGGGCCCCAACGAGACCTTCCAGAAGCCCGCCACCAGCGCACTCGCCGACTCGCTCAACCACACGCACAGCAGCTTCGAAACACCCTGCGGCGCCTACGGCCACTTCAAGATCACTCGCTATCTCCTCCGCGTCACTGGCGACAGCACCTGCGGCGACAGCATGGAGACCGTGCTCTACAACACCATCCTCGGCGCTCATCCCATCCAGCCCGACGGCACCAGCTTCTACTACTCCGACTTCGGCAGCCACGCTACCAAGACCATGTACGAACAGAAGTGGCCCTGCTGCTCCGGCACCTTTCCGCAGCTCACCGCCGACTACGGCATCAGCTGCTACTTCGCCACACCGCGCGGCCTCGCCGTCAACCTCTACACGCCCTCGCGCGTTGCCTGGAAGCAGGGCGCGGCCAACGTCTCGCTCACGCAGAGCACGACCTACCCGCACAGCGAAGACATCACCCTCCACCTCGCCACCGACCGCAACGTCCGCTTCCCCCTGCAACTCCGCATCCCCGCATGGGCAGGGCCTGCCACGCGCGTCGCCATCAACGGCAAACCGACCGCTGCAGCGCCGCAGCCCGGCACATGGTTCGCACTCGACCGCGAGTGGCGCAGCGGCGACCGCGTCGAGCTCACACTCGACATGCCGCTGAGGCTCGTCCCGCTCGACGCGCAACACCCCGACCTCGTCGCGCTGGTCGCCGGCCCGCTCTCACTCTTCACCGTTCTTCCCGCACCGGAGCGCTTCACGCAACAGCAGCTTCTCTCCGCCACGCGCCAACCCGGCCTCGCCGCATGGACCATCGCCTCATCCGCTGGGCCCGTGCAGGCGTTGCCCTACACCGCGATCGACACGCAGTCCTATCGCCTCTACCAGCAGACTTAGTTTGTTCAACCGAACCACCACAGCAACTACACTGATACACAACAGAAAGAAGGATTCGCTCCAATGGCAAAGACATACCACGACGCAGACGCTGACCTCTCCCTCATCCAATCGAAGAAGGTCGCCATCATCGGCTACGGCTCGCAGGGCCACGCTCACGCGCTCAACCTCAAGGACTCCGGCGTCGATGTCCGCGTCGGCCTGCGCCCCGGTTCGGCCAACGCGAAGCGCGCCGAACTCGCCGGCCTCGTCGTCGGCTCGGTCGCGGAGGTCTCCGCATGGGCCGACGTCATCATGAACCTCACGCCCGACCAGACCGCCGCCAAGGTCTACCACGACGACATCGCGCCCAACATGAAACCCAACGTCACGCTCATGTTCGCGCACGGCTTCAACATCCGCTTCCGCACCATCACGCCGCCGGCCACCGCCGACGTCTCGCTCGTCGCACCGAAGAGCCCCGGCCATCGCGTCCGCGAGGTCTTCACCGAAGGCGGCGGCGTCCCGGGCCTCGTCGCCGTGGAGCAGGACGCCAGCGGCCACGCAATGGCGCTCGCCCTCTCCTACGCCAAGGGCATCGGCTGCACCCGCGCCGGCGTGCTCGAAACCACCTTCACCGAAGAGACCGAGACCGACCTCTTCGCCGAGCAGGCTGTCCTCTGCGGCGGCGCTGCGGCCCTCGTCAAGTGCGGCTTTGAGGTCCTCACCGAGGCCGGCTACCAGCCCGAGCTCGCCTACTTCGAGGTCCTACACGAGCTCAAGCTCATCGTCGATCTCCTCTACCGCGGCGGCATGGAGTACATGAACCACTCCATCTCCGACACCGCCGAGTGGGGTGGCTACGAGGCCCAGGCGCCCATCGTCACCGCCGACACCAAGAAGGCCATGAAGCAGCTCCTCAGCAACATCCAGGACGGCTCCTTCGCAGCCAAGTTCATCAACGAAAACAACACCGGCCGCCACGGCTTCGCCAAGTACCGCGAGGCCGAGCGCAACCACCCCATCGAAAAGGTCGGCGCAGGCCTCCGCGCCTCCATGCCCTTCCTCGACCCCGTCAAGATCGTCGACGGGCACGTCGTCAAGGCCTAAACACAAACCGCAGCACAGCGAAGCGAGAGGCTCAGCGTCTCTCGCTTCGCTATTTACATTGGAGTCATCATGTCCCTCGCCATCCCCGTCGACGATCTTATCCGCTGGAACGACCTCACCGCGCAACAGTGGCATAAACACCTGCACGCGCATCCTGCTCTACTTGCCGTGCCCTGCGACGTTCGCAACTCAAGCAACATCGCGCAGGTTTTCCAGCACATCGTCGCCGTCGAACTGCGCTACGCGCAACGCCTCGCTGCACAGCCTGAGAGCAGCTACGACGAAGTGCCCTTCGGCTCACCTGACGAGATCTTCGCCACCCACCAGCGCGCGCTCGATCTCATCCGCCCGCTCCTAGCAGACGCCACCTACAACTGGGATCAGCCTCTCGATTTGCAAACCATGACCGCAGGTAAACTGCGTGCGACCCGTCGAGACGTTCTTTTGCACCTACTCTTGCATAGCATTCGCCACTACGCGCAACTCGCCACGCAAGCACGCGCCGCAGGCTTCGCACCCACCTGGCCCATGGACTTCCTCATGCTCAACGCGGAGCGTATTTAGAGCAGTTCTCTTCAGGGTCTGCAGATTGGTCTTCAGGGCCGGAGACCCGATCGATCACGGCTGAACACCCTCTGCAGATCAACTCTAGTCCCCGCGCATCACCTGCTCCGTCACCCAGTCCGTCCACACCGCCTCACTCCCGGGCGACACCAGCCCGCCCCATCCAGCAGCGTCGCCATGCACTTCTCCATCAGCGGCAGATGCACATTCGCCGCCACCGGCAGCTGCTCCACGCCGAAGGCGCGAGCGTATCTTCCACCGTCATCGACCGGAATCCGCCCGGCCACGACACCCTCGTATCGCTCTGCGGCCTCGATCCACGCGTAGTCCGCATCGCGGCCAGGATCATCGGAATAGACATTCCGAGAAGCGGAAGTTAGAATCGCCGCGAACAGTGAGGACCGCGATGATCTTGGATGACACAACTCCCGATACCCCGAGTGACGAGACGCTGGATTCGCCAACCGTGCTCTCGGGCCGCCGCAGCGATCGGAATGAATCGCAGACTGTGCTGCGCGCCTGCGAGGTGCTGAAGGCTTTCCAAAGCCTCGGTGAAGAACTGAACCTGGCTCAGGTGATCGAGCGCACGCAGTTGCCCAAGACGACCGTCTTCCGTCTGCTGCGCACGCTGATTCACGGCGGACTGCTGGAGCGCGCTACTTCCGGCATTTATCGCAACCGCTTCGGGCCGGTCACGGCAAGACCCTTCCGTATCGGCTTTGCCGCGCAGGGCGACTCCGAGTTCTGCCGTGCCGTCATGCAGAATATGGAGACCGCCGCGGCGCGTGAGCATGTCCAGCTCATCACGTTGAACAACCGCTACTCCGCGCGAGAGGCGTTGCGCAACGCCGACATCCTCATCAAAGAGCGAGTGGACCTCGTGCTCGAGTTTCAAACCTACGAGCGTGTCGCACCCGCGCTTGCCTCCAAGTTCCTGGAAGCCAACATCCCCGTCATCGCTATCGAGATTCCTCATCCTGGCGCAACCTACTTTGGAGCCAATAACTACAAGGCCGGACTCATCGGCGGGCGTGCGCTGGGACGCTGGGCGCGCGAGCACTGGGACGGCAACGTCGATCAGATTCTGCTGCTGGAACTACCCATCGCGGGCTCGCTGCTTGAGCTGCGCATCACCGGCTTCGCCGACGGTCTCCGTGCTGAGCTGCCCAGCGCCGCCAGCGTGCCGGTCGTACACCTCAACGGCCGCGGAGACTTCGAGCAGGTGCTCGAGATCGTGCGCCAGTACCTGCGCCGCGCCCCCGCCCGCCGCACACTCATCGGCACAGTCAATGACGTCTG
>JAJZFE010000336.1 GCA_021798655.1 Acidobacteriota bacterium
CGGCATCGACCTGAACCAGTACCAGCAGGACCCCGCCACCGACGCCCTCGTCAAGTACGGCGTGGACACCAGCAAGCCGTACGTGCTCTTCGTCGGCCGCATCACGCGGCAGAAGGGCGTCACGCACCTGGTCGAAGCGATCCCCCACCTACCGGCTGGTACACAAGTCGTCCTCTGCGCCGGCGCGCCCGACACCCCGGAGATCGCAGCCGAGATGCGCGCCAAGGTAGAGGCCGCCCGCGCCGCCGGGGGAAATGGTGCCGCAGCCCCGCATATCGTCTGGATCGAGCAGATGGTCAGCAAGGCCGAGGCCATCCAGCTCTACAGCCACTGCGCCGTCTTCTGCTGCCCCTCGGTCTACGAGCCGTTCGGCATCATCAACCTGGAAGCGATGGCCTGCAAAGCACCGGTCGTCGCCTCGGCCACCGGCGGCATTCTGGAGGTCGTTGTTGAAGGCGAAACCGGCTACCTGGTCCCCTTCGCCGCCGACCCCACGACCAGCTTCCCCATGGACCCCGCAACGTTTTCGCAGGACCTCGCCGCGCGCATCACCGAACTGCTCGCCGACCCTGCCAAAGCCAAAGCTATGGGCGAGGCCGGCCGCAAGCGCGTCGAAGACCACTTCTCCTGGACCGCCATCGCCGCCCAGACCATCGCGCTCTACCAGAGCCTCATCGAGAAACCTAGGTAAATCGGGGCTTCGACACGTGAGGGTTGACCTAAAGTGCTTATGGTTAGAGAGCAGAATCATATGTTTCGGTAGCTGGCACCACAACAATAACCGTCAATTTCCCGTGCCTTTCAATGCCCGCAACTACAACGCGCGTCCTCAAAACGGCAACCATGTCGTCGAGCAACTCCTCTGCAAAGGATCCATATCGATCCTTCTGATCATTGGTGTCGCGAAGGATGAACGTAAGCTTGTCTACGTCTATTTCACCTAAACGTCCTTCAATCAGGAATGCAGTTTCAGGCTCAACTGGCTTGAGAGCCTCCCTAACTCGACGACGTGAGCTTTGTGTCAGCTTCACCTTGCCACTCGAAATCCAGCTTCCAGATACATCGACTTGACTGATAATTCCAGAAGATGGTGGCGTTAGTAGCAAAACGGCACTCAAAATCGCTGCGCGCTCTTCATCTGTCTCCGCCAACAATTTTGTTTCCCCTGTACCGCTCGCCCAATTCAAGCCTCTACTGAGCTTCTCCGCCGCGCCTTTGATTTGTTCGTGAGTAAAAAGACCTTCATCAGGTAATCCAAAACTTAATTCGAAGCTTGCAAACGCAAAGCTCTGTACTGGCAAGTCATAAAAAGTCCTGTGCTCATCTTTTGGACGACCAGCTGATCTCGCATCCAGAGTGTAGTCGAGGATTGTCTTCAAAGCCTTGCGCGTGGAATCCGCAACGAATGCCACAACACTCGCCGGCATTCGCCCACGGATTATAGTTGGCCCAATTGCCCTGGTTCTCAAAACAGGCTCATGCTCTACCAACAAAGGTGTTCCACTCTGGGGAAGGTAGTCTGTTGAAAGATCTCCAGACTCCAGAGCCCAAGTCTTACTTTCATCTCCTTTACGCCAATGCAGCCAGGCTGGCGCCGACTCAAGCGCCTCTCTGACAGAGATCACACCTGCTTCGAGCGAATCAATTGTCTTTTGTGTCACCGGGGTGAGTGTTATAAAAGTACCGCCCACGTTCTCGTCCGCCAAGTATCCCAAGAGTAATTGACCTTGGACCGAACGTGTGAGGAACAGTATCGGAGCCTCTGCCTCATAAAGAACACGTTCAACTGCAAGAGTGTTCGGAATGAGTCCAGCCGGCAAACCATCGCGAGTTGGAGTCTCTACAGGCATGGCACGCTCTCTTCGAAACACTGTGAGCGACTAACTGATCGAAATGACCACCATGTAATATGGCCACTCCCGTTCGGAGAACTGGTTTTGCCATGAATCGGGCTAAGCTGCGCTTTCGCGATGAAGGCACCGAGGCGCGGGCTGAGCTTTTGTCTGTGTTGCGCTTTACTAAAGGAGCTGAAAACCGAAACGCCACACCGTAGGCAAGGCGGTGCATCAAGTGCGGTTCCCATTTCCGCATGGGACAGGAAATCCCCATCTGTATGCGGATTTGCTTTCACGATTCGGTAGACCTCTGCTTCCGCTTCAATTGCGTCACTGGGAGGACAGTTTCCAGGGAAGTCGGTTGGAAATTGCCGTTCAGAGTCAGTTTGAGATACTGGAGCGGTTGGATATTGCTCTTCTGCGCTCATTTAATTCATGTCTCTCTTGTTCTCGATAGTTGCGACAGATCCAAAGTACCCACGTTGTACTAAAGACGGCAAGCGAAATTTCTTGACAGTAGCCTCCTAAAGCATAGCCCAAGGCTGTCAAGGAGGATTACTTATTCGGCACGGTCGAGAGGTCCAGCGTGCACACGTACACCGCAATCGCCACGGCGATGCACACCGCGCCCACCCAGAACTTCCAGTCCTTGTGTGCGCGCTGCCAGTAGGGAATCTGCTGTGAGTGGGGCATCACCGGGCCGGTCTCGGCGTGGTGGTGGTCGGGGTGTTTGCCTTCGGGCATGGTTGTGGCTCAACTTTCTATCGTGCGTTCTCTCCGTTTGGATGCACGAATCCCCCAGCTGACAGCCTGCTGCCTGACTGCGCTTCCAACCGGTCGTCGCAAAGGCGACTATAATTGTGAAGTCGCGCGCAGCCTTCGTGCCCCAACCGCACAGCTCAAAAGGAGCCAAAATGGCCAATCTTCTCGATCAGCTCAAGTCCTACACCACCGTCGTCTCCGACACCGGCGACATCAACTCCATCAAGAAGTACAAGCCGACCGACGCGACGACCAACCCGTCGCTGATCGCCGCCGCCGCAATGATGCCCGAGTACCAGTCCATCGTGGACGACTGCCTCATCGCCGCGCGCACCACGCTCGGCAGCTCCGCCACCGACGAACAGGTTGCCGCCGCGGCGTTCAAGTCGCTGGCCGTCGCCTTCGGCAAGAAGATCCTGGAGATCGTCCCCGGTCGCGTCTCCACCGAAGTGGATGCGCGCCTCAGCTTTGACACCGAAGGCACGCTCGCCGCCGCCCGCGACATCATCGCGCAGTACAACGCCGCCGGCATCACCAACGACCACGTCCTGGTCAAGATCGCCTCCACGTGGGAGGGCATCAAGGCTGCCGAAATCCTGGAGAAGGAAGGCATCCACTGCAACCTCACGCTGCTCTTCGGCCTGCACCAGGCCATCGCCTGCGCCGAGGCCCACATCACCCTCATCTCGCCCTTCGTCGGCCGCATCCTCGACTGGTTCAAGAAGGATCAGCCCGGCGGCAACTACGACGGCGCACATGACCCCGGCGTGCAGTCGGTCACCGAGATCTTCTACTACTACAAAAAGTTCGGCTACAAGACCCAGGTGATGGGCGCCAGCTTCCGCAACACGGGCGAGATCATCGAGCTGGCCGGCAGCGACCTGCTCACCATCGCGCCCAAGCTGCTCGAAGAGCTGCAGAGCACCGAAGGCACGCTCGAACTGAAGCTCGACGCCAGCAAGGCCGCTGCCATGAACATCGACAGGATTCCGATGGACAAGGCCACCTTCGACGCGATGCACGAGAAGAACCGCATGGCCAAGGACAAGCTGCAGGAGGGCATCGACGGATTCTCCAAGGCGCTGGTCGATCTCGAAGCCCTGCTCGCCAAGCGCGTCGCCGAGCTGAACGTCGCCGCGTAAACGGCCTCGGCCACACACCCACGAACGGCCCGTCGCAGCTGCGGCGGGCCGTCTCTTTTTGTCCGCGTCAGTGCCTCTGCGCCGCCCGCCCGGCCGCTACGGTCGCACGGCATCGGGCGCGGTGCGCGTCGGCGAGAGCATCCAACCCGGCCGCGTGCCCGAGTCCACACCCGGCAGCGGATGCAGCTCGCCGTAGCCGCGGCTCCAGTCCGCCGCGCCGCTCAGCACGCCGAGCCGCACGGTGTCCTCGGGCCA
>JAJZFE010000445.1 GCA_021798655.1 Acidobacteriota bacterium
CAGCAGCACGTTCTCGCGGCGCGTGAGGAACTCACACCGCGCCAACTCCAGCACCATAGCCTTGTTGAGCGTCGGCATGGCGAGGAAGTCGAAGCTGTCCAGGCTCTTGGTGACGGGGAACTTCGCTTGTCTTATGCGCCGCTCGGTGGCGCGGCGCTCGCGGTCGAGCAGCTCCAGCTCGGCCATGCGCAGCAGGTATCGGGGATAGTCGAGGTCTTCGGCGGCGCACTGTCCTGCCACGCGGTCGTACTCGCGCAGCATGGTGGGCAGGCGTAGCGTCTTCAGGTGATGTTCCAACAGCAACTGCGGTGTCTCGATGATCGTCTCACTCATGCCGCTGCTCCTGTGTTCGAAGGTGTATCCAGCAAGCTCATGTAATCGGAAGCCTGCGTGGTGCGGACCCGAGCTTGCGGCAGATGCGGATAGTTCTCCATGTCGAGCCTTGGCGGTCTGCGCTCGATGTGGCATAGCAGCAGATGCTTGACCGCGTCGAAGCCGATCGCGCCCAGCTCCAGAGCGTCTTCGATGGCCTGCGTGAGTTCCTCGAACGAGAAGGTCTCCAGCAGCCGCAGCACCTGCACATACTCACGCCCACCGTGCTTGAGCCTTGCTTCAAGCAGGCGGCGTAACGTAGCGAAGCACGCAGGCAGTTGCCAGCCTTGAAGCGGCGCTGCCTGGTCGAGCGCCCGCGTCTTCTGTTCGAGCAGCGCGAGATAGTGCAGCGGATCGTAGACGGTGGTCTCGCGTTCGTAGCTGCGCGGATGCCGTGCGATCACTTCGCTGCCGCAGGCGATGGTGACCTCGTGGACGTAGCCCCGGACCAGAACCTGTAGGTGTCCATGCCGCGTGGGCACCGAGTAATCGTTGCCCTCGTAGCGGACCAGGGCCAGCGAACTGACCCGTGCCGAGACCTTCTCGCAGGCTTCATATGGCGCAGCGGGCAGCGGCAGGAACGCTGCGCGGTCGCGCACAAAGCGTTCGCCGATGGTCTCCGTATAGCGGCGCAGCTTGCGCGCGCGGCGCTTGCGGCACTCTGCTTCCAGATGCACGTTGAACGCATCCCAGGTTGCGAAGCGCGGCACAGGAACCATGAAGTTCCGACGCGCATACCCGACCAGCCCCTCCACCTTGCCCTTGTCGTTGCCCTTCGCAGGACGTCCGAACTTGGCGTCGAACAGGTTGTGGCTCTCGAGTTCAGAGAACGCTCGCGTGCGCTGCCGCTCCGTGCCGCCAAGGATCTTCGCCACTGCGATCTTCGTGTTGTCGTAGAGGATGCATGTCGGTACACCGCCGAAGTACGCGAAGGCTCTTACGTGGCCTTCGATGAAGGCTTCAGTCGACTCGGCCGGAAACGCCGCCACAAAGCAGAGGTCGGAATGCGGCAGATCCATCGCGAGATAGTGCGCCTTCTGCTCCACGCCGGCGATCACGACCAGAGCCTCGCCGAAGTCGGCCTGCGCCTCACCCGGTGCATGCGTCAACGGCACGAACATCTCGCGTCCGCGCAGCGTCGCAGAGCGCATGTAATCCTTCACGATCATGTAGCCGCCCGTGAACTGATGCTCTTCTCTCAGCCGATCGAAGACTCGCTTAGCCGTATGCCGCTGCTTGGCAGGACGAGTCTTGTCCTCTTCCAAAATCGCATCGATCACGCCAAGCCACGGCCCAAGCTTAGGACGATGGATCGGCTGCTCCCGCCGATACCCCGGCGGCACAGAAAACGACACCATCTTCCGAACCGACTTGCGCGAAATCCCAAACTCCCGCGCCGCCGCCCGCTGACTCACCCCGTCCACCAGAACCGCTCGCCGAACCCGCCCGTATAGCTCCACCTTGTACATCCCTCCGGTGTCCCACAGGGCCGCCAATCAAGGCAACTCCCCGCAGAACCACTCTCCGGCGGTGGTCTACTTTTACACTGCCACAAATCGCCGCTCTCGCGGCGCTCTGTGGTCCATCTTTACTCCGGCGCTCATAAGGGATCTTCTTCACCCACCCGTAGCTTACGTCGAAACGCTCCGCGACCTGCTCCAGCGTCCCTTTGCCGGCAACATACGCTCCAAGCACTTTCCTGCGAAGATCGTCTCCATACGCTCGCGCCATCCTTCATGATTCTCCCAAAACATCCCAGCCGGGAAGAATCTGGGGATATACCTATGAGGAAAATCCTCTAAGGACGCGCATAAATGAACGCTGCAGCGAGAGCGGCCGCAATGCCGGCGGCCCCGCCCTTCAGAGCTGCCTTTCCGTCGTTCGAGGGGAGATACAGGATGTCGTCCGCCTGAATAGCAACATCTGGTGCCTGATGGTTGAGAATGTCTGCCAGGTGAACGGGGATTTCTTGGGGTGCGTTGGATCCGCGGCGAACGATGATGGCTTTGTTCCAATTACCTTCGAAATTGGCACCTCCCGCCTCGGCCGCGAGCTGAACCACCGTAGTTGAACCGTGGTTTTTGAGCGGAAAAACCCCTTGCGATTTGAAGGCCCCCACAGCGTAAACAAAGCCGGTACTTGGAACGACGATGGTGTCGCCTGGATAAATCGGAATGGCACCCCCCAGGGAGGTCGCGGGATTGGAACCGAGATCAATCTGCACGGGAGCGGGTAACGTTGGCCGAATGAGCGTGACGACAGAGCTTCCGTTGTCCTTGAGGCCGTGAGCGTCGCCAAGGTAGTCCACCAAGGTGCGCTGGCCGTAGGCAGGATAGTTTCCCGGCTGAGTTACCTGACCTGTCACGGAAACGGTAATCGAGGTGCTCTGTTCAATCGCAACTACAACTTGTCCTTCGTTCACCATGTCCCTGGAACGAAGACGCTCGCGAATTTCGCGTTGAGCCCCCTCGGTCGTCAGGCCGCTGATAACGATGGGACCGACAAGCGGCAACTCAACGGTGCCGTCGCTTTCAACACGGGTCTTTACGTTGAAGTCTTTTGCATTAAGAACAGCTATGCCAATTGCGTCGCCAGGATGAATGGTCACCGGAGGGATGGGCATCGTCATAAGTGCCCGAATCTCCTCGGTGGTAGCGAGATGTGTCGGGTTATCGGTCAGCGTATGTGTAACAAACTGAGCATGGGAAGTGAGCGCTCCTACACATAGCACGATCGATCCCACCCGCCAAACGACCCTTTGCAATCTGCGCATAACTCTCCGAAACACTCTGTTACAGTATACCGCACGAAGGCTGCCTTCCCGTAGGCTGTCGGATGGCGGGAGAGATGAACGTGTCCGTATCTTCCGCTGACCGTACCAGACCTCACCTGGTCCATCGTCAACCGCACTTCCACCACTTCGCCGATCAACCGGCTGGGCACCGAGTACACGTTGCGATCCACATAGATCAGGCTGCCCCGAGTCGACCTTCACGCGTTCTCGCTTGGCCGACTCCATGCGCCGCTCGGGAAGCTCGCGCATCACGGCCATCTCTTCCTTTAGCCGCTCGCTGCGACCCGCGTTCAACCGCGCGAACATCCCTCGAAGGAACAACTTGTAGGCATCCACGCTGGCGAAGTCTCGACTGCCGCGCAGCAACAGTTCTTGTTCAACGGCCCGCTTGAAACGATGATATCGCTGTTCCACGTCGCCGTTTTCGTTGCCATGCCCGGCCTGGATCTTCTCCGCCGTCAGGCCGTGGTAGCGCATCAGGCCCTCATAGCGCTCGGTGAACTCGGCCGGCCGAACCGTGTTGTTCACCGCCGTCGAGAGCCGGTCCGTGCGGTGCCGCTCAGGAACCTTGCCCAGCTCCCACAGCGCGTTCTGCAGACCCTCGCTCAAGCTCTCGAAGCTCTCCGAGAAGCACACCGTTCCCGCCTCCCAGTTCGAGTACGTCAGCACGAAGTGATAGATCAGGTGCGGAAAAATCTGTCCTTGGATCAGCACGCCCAGCTCTTCCATGTGCGTGAAGTCAGAGGCGCACAACCGGCCAGGATGATGCTGCTGCGAGAAGAACACCTCACGCGACGGGCCTTCGGCGGCTCGCCACTGCT
>JAJZFE010000378.1 GCA_021798655.1 Acidobacteriota bacterium
TCCTCGGCCGCGTGGTCCCTCTGGGTACGGTGCAGGATCCGGCAACCACCCGCCCGGTGACGGCAGGATCGGTTGATCCGGTATCCGGCCTGCCCGCGACGACGACCGGTTATGTGCGCGATCCCTTCGGCACCTGCCCGGCCAGCACCACCACCTTCACCCTCGCTGCCTGCGGTTTGAACACGATTCCCGGCGGCCGCATCGATCCGACTGCGCTCAAGCTGCTCGCCCTCTACCCCAAGCCCAACAACGCCACCGGCGTGAATAACTACGTTGTCAGCCCCGGCATCTACGAGCACCGCAACGCCTTTGACGTGCGCGTGGACGCCAACATCACCTCCAAGGATCAGCTGTTTGCCCGCTTTAGCTATGTGGACGACCCGCAGTTCATCCCGGGCATCTTCGGTGGCGTCGCGGACGGCGGCGGCTTCCAGCAAGGACTGCAGTCGCTCAAGTCGAGCCAGTCGGTGGTGGGCTACACGCATATCTTCACGCCGACGACGGTCAACGTGCTGCACATCGGCTTGAACCATCTGCACACCACTCGTTACGGCCCGGAGGGCGGCACCAACGGCATTCCGGCGCAGTACGGCATCAACGGTATCCCGCAGTTTTCTGAAAACGGCGGCCTGCCGTCCATCGGTATCGGCGGACTGCAGACCCTGGGCAGCAACGCCTTCCTGCCGTCGGACGAGATCAGTCAGACGCTCCAGATCTCGGACGACTTCACCAAGATCTACAAGAGCCACAGCTTCAAGGCCGGCATCGAGTCGCAGCAGGTCAAGTTCTCCACCCTGCAGCCCGGCTACTCGCGCGGCAACTTCGACTACAACGGAAACTACACCGATATTCCGACCAAGAATAACGGCGGTACCGGTCTGGCGCAGTTCCTCATCCTGCCGGAGGCGACCACGGTGGCCAACGGCCTGAGCTACTCCGGCGGTTCGGACTCTGTCAACGCCTCGAACGTCAACAAGACCTACGACTATCGCAGGTACATGGCGCTGTACGCGCAGGACGACTACAAGGTGACCTCCAAGCTGACCTTGAACCTCGGCATTCGCTGGGACTACTTCACGCCTATCAGCGAGACCAACGGCGGCCAGGCGAACTTCGTGCCCAGCGGGCCTCCGAACGGTACGCCTACCTTCCTGATTCCTGCCAGCGGCAAGGACGATCGTGCGCTGTCCACCAGCTTCACGACGCTTCTGGCCAAGGACGGCATCAAGCTGGAGTCGACCGACCAGTTTGGCCAGGGCCTCGTGCAGACGCAGAAGAACAACTTTGCGCCGCGCGTCGGCTTCGCCTATTCCATCGATCCAAAGCTGGTGGTGCGTGGCGGGTTCGGCATCTCCTACAACGCGTTTGAGAACCAGGGATACGGCCCGAACATTGGCGAAAACTATCCCTTCGTCTTCAACTTCTCGTACGCAGGCCAGACTAACGGCACCAATATCGGCCAGCAGGGTGTTTCGCCGATCAGCTACAACACGCCGTGGGCCGGTTGCTCGACCGCCGGTCCGGGTAACACGGCCACGATCAGCTCGGGTCTCTCCTGCGTAGCCTTCACGCCGACCGCCGTCAATGCAGCGGGCCTGGGGCTGGAAGGTCTGCAGTTCAACTACACAACCCCACGCACGTACAGCGCGAACTTTACAACGCAGTACTCGCTCACCAGGACGCTCTCCATCCAGGCTGCGTACGTCTTCACGCGCGGCCAGAACCTGCAAACCGGCGTGGGCAGCAACCAGGTCACTGCGCTTCTGCCGCAGGGATCCAATACCGCAAGCGGGGCCCCCGGAACGATTCCGTTCCCCGACTTCTCTGCCGGTGCCAGCTACCAGGCCACCATCGGCGAGAGCAACTACAACGGTCTGCAGACCAAACTGGAGATGTTGCCCAGCCACGGTCTGTCGTTCCTGCTCACCTACACCTATGCCAAGACGCTGTCCGATGCACTGGACCTGCTCAATGGCGGCAGTCTGGGTGGCTTCCGTGCCCCTGCGGTTCCGGGTCTCGGGCCGATGTTTGACTACGGCCCGGCGGACTTCGATATCCGTCAGGTGGTTCACTTCAGCGGCGGGTATGATCTGCCCTTCGGCACCAACAAGCAGTTCCTTACCGGCGTCAGCAAGCCCGTCAACGCGCTGGTCGGCGGCTGGTCTGCCAACTGGATTGTGGATCTGCAAGGTGGCCAGCCCATCACTCTGGGCTGCCCGACCGGCACCACTGCGGGAACTGGCTGCAACGCCATCCGCGTGGCCGGCCAGGACCCCAAGCTGAAGATCACAGGCAACCAGTCGGCTCTGCGCTGGTTCAACAACCCTGCGGCGTTCAATCAGCCGTGCGCTCTGGGTGCTTCCGGACCCATCGCGAACTCGCCTGCCGGCTGCGTACCCCTTACGGGAAGCGCGGCTCTGGGCGACTCACAGGGCACAACCGTTGGGCCGGGCTTCCACCGGGTCGACTTCTCCCTCTTCAAGAACATTCCGATCAACGACCGGTTCCGGATGCAGTTCCGTTCGGAGTTCTTCAATATCCTCAACCACCCCAACTTCAACGCTCCTGGATTCGGCGGCAACGGCGTCGTCTCCGTCAGCAACTCCACCAACTTCACCAACGCCAACTTTGGCCTGATCGGATCGACGCGTGACAATCCTTACGATCAACGCCAGATCCAGTTTGCGCTGAAGTTGTACTACTAACAAAAATGACGGAAACCCCGGAGAGCGCCTCTGCACGAGGCCTCTCCGGGGTTTATCGTTTGGTAGAGCGGTGTGCTCACTGTCGGCATGGAGGAAGAGCGTCGTGAGCAGGGCGGTGTGGTTGCGGGCGATGGGATACGGCTGGCTGACGGTCTACGTTGCGTCTGCTGCGGCGCAGCGGCCGGACGCCGCTCAGCTTGATCGCCGCTATCAGCGCGCGGTCAGTGAGTATGAGGCAGCCGAGTACACCGCTGCCGCTGCCGATCTGGAGAGCATCGCTCCTTCGATCCATCACAACTTTGACCTGGAGGAGCTGATGGGTCTGGTCTACGCCGCGATGGCCAAAGACGAGCGCGCGTTGCCGCACCTTCAGGCTGCCGTCGCGCTGCGTCCGAACGAGGTGCCGTCGCGAACCAATCTTGCGGCCGCTCTGGCGCGTCTGGGCCGCAGCAACGCAGCCGCAGAGCAGTTTCGCAAGGCCGTGGCGCTCGCGCCAAAGGACTATACCGTCAATCACAATCTTGGCGAGTTCTACGTGCAGGCAGGCAAGCTTGCCGAGGGCAGGACGTACCTGTCCGCGGCGTACGCGATCGACCCAACGGCTTACGACAACGGCTATGACCTTGCGATGGCGGACATGCTGAGCGGCCAGTATGCCGAGGCGCGTCGCGTCATCGGGCAGCTGCGACAGCGCAAGGATACGGGAGAACTGCACAACCTGCTGGGCCAGGTTGCCGAGAAGGACGGCCAGTATGTGGAGGCCGCCAACGAGTTCGAAGCCGCGGCCCACATGGATCCCAGCGAGGAAAACCTCTTCGACTGGGGCAGTGAGCTGCTGCTGCACCGCACGTACGATCCGGCGATCGAGGTCTTCCGTGCGGCGGTCGAACGGTATCCGCGTTCCTCGCGGCTGCAGATCGGATTGGGCATGTGCCTCTATGCGCGCGGGCTGTATGAGGACGCCGTGAAGGCGCTGCTGGTGGCGGCGGATCTGGCTCCGAACGACCCGGGCGTCTATCTGTTTCTGTCGCGCTCCTACGCCAGTTCGCCCGGCCAGGTGGACGCCGTCATCGAGCACTTCAAACGCTACGCCGAGCAGCAGCCACACAGCGCACTGGCGCAGTACTATTACGCGATGAGTCTGTGGAAGGGAAGGCGCGTTGAAGGCGCAACGGTCGACCTGAAAGACATTGAGGCGCTGCTGCAGCGCTCCATCGCCCTCGATGGCCGCCTGGCCGACGCGCACATGCAGCTCGCGAATCTGTACGCCGACCAGCAC
>JAJZFE010000118.1 GCA_021798655.1 Acidobacteriota bacterium
CCGCTCGAGTCAGCATGACTGACGTTGTGACCCAGCCCTACGACAAGATCTCCCCCGAGATGCAGGAGCGCTACTACCAGGCGAGTCCGTACAACCTGATTCGCGTGATCCTGGGCAAGCACCTGCCCGGCGACGACGACTCGACGAACGTGTATTCGCGGGCTGCGGCGACGCTGAACGAGTGGCGTGACGCAGGCATCCTGAAGACCGAGGAGAAGCCGGCGCTGTATGGCTACTCGCAGACGTACACCGTGCCGGGCACGGACGAGGTGCGTGAACGCCGCGGATTTATCGGACTTGCCCAGCTATCGGACTATGCGGATCAAGTGGTCTATCGCCATGAGCAGACCTTCCCGAAGCACAAGTCGGATCGGCTATCGCTGTTCAAGGCAACGCGCGCATACTGCGAGCAGATCTACATGCTGTACTCCGACCCGACGTTTTCAGCCGAGCAGATTATCTTTGCAGACGACAAAGCTCCAGAGTTGGAGATCACCGATGAGTACGGCGTCGTGCATCGGGTGTGGAAGCTGACCGACCCGGCGCTGATTGCGAAGGTGCTCGCGACGATGGAGGACAAGAAGCTGATCATCGCCGACGGACACCACCGCTACGAGACATCGACGACGTACATGTTCGAGCGCGCGAAGGAGCTGCGCATCGACCCGAAGGCCGAAGCGTTGACCACGGCGGACGGGCTGCCGGCGCCAGCGTTTGCCGAGCAGGCGATGATGATGACGTTCGTGAACATGGATGCACCAGGGATCACGATTCTGCCGACGCATCGTGTGGCCTTCGGACTGCCTCACTTCAACGGGAGCGACTTTGCCGGCAAGGCCGAAGCGTACTTCACCGTGGAAGAGCTGGACACGGACAGCGCGGGCAAACGGCCCGGCGCGGCAGGCTTGCTGAAGGCCCTGAACGCGACCGACGGTGTGGCGTTTGTAGCGGCGACGCGCGAGGGTGACTATCTGCTGAAGCCGAAGGCAGACGCGATTGTCCCTTTGCTGGCGCACCTTTCGCCACGCCAGCAGAAGCTGGATGTGACGCAGCTGCACAAGGTAGTGCTGGAGCAGTTGCTCGGACTGAACGAGGAGACCGTCCGCGCGGGATCCAACGTGCGCTACCTGCGCGAGGCTACCGATGCACTGCAGCAGGTAGGCAGCGGCAACGCCGACGTTGCGTTCCTCATCAAGCCGGTGACGCTGGAACAGATGAAGGACGTTTCGCTGAACCTGGAAGTGATGCCGCAGAAGTCGACGGATTTTTATCCGAAGCTGCTGAGCGGACTGGCGATGTACACGCTCGACTAAGCACTAACCTCGGTGCGAGATGCCTTCGAGGGGCGAGCTTGCCGTAGCGTAAAGCTTCCTAGGCATCCGCCCGGCGAGGTACGCCTCGCGGCCCGCTTCGACACCCTTCTTCATCGCGCTCGACATCAGCACAGGATCCTTCGCGGCGGCCATCGCGGTGTTCAGCAGAACCGCATCGAAGCCCAGCTCCAGCGCAAGTGCTGCGTCGCTGGCGGTGCCCAGGCCGGCGTCGATGACCAGCGGCACCGCCGTAATCAGCTCACGCATCATGCGCAGCGTGTAGGTGTTCGCGATGCCGAGGCCGGTGCCGATGGGCGCGCCCAGAGGCATCACGGCGGCTGCGCCGACATCGATGAGCCGTTTGGCGAAGACGATGTCGTCGGTGGTGTAGGGCAATACCGTGAAGCCCTCCTTGACCAGCACGCGGGTCGCTTCCACGGTGGCCTGGACGTCCGGATAGAGCGTTGCCTGATCGCCGATGACCTCGATCTTGACCCAGTCGGAGAGGCCGACCTCGCGGCCCAGACGCGCGGCGCGGATGGCTTCTTCGGCCGTGTAGCAACCGGCGGTGTTGGGCAGCAGGAAGTACTTCTTCGGGTCGATGAAGTCGAGCAGCGACTCTTTGCTGCGGTCGAGATTGACGCGCCGAACCGCGACTGTGACCATCTCCGCGCCGCAGGCCTCAATGGCAGCCTGCGTCTCTGCGCCGTCCTTGTACTTACCGGTTCCAACGATCAACCGCGAGCGAAACGTACGTCCTGCAATGACCAACTCGTCCATAGCTACAGTCTAAATCGGGCGGAGACACATACGGCCTGCTCCGGTGAGGGAGCAGGCCGATATGCGGTGATCTGGTTGGAATGACTTGAGGCATCCGTGTTCGGATGGGCCTCGGCAGATGCTGCCAGGACTAGAGCACGGACGCTCTAAGCCTCAGTCACCTCACGTGTTGTGATGCTACTGGAACAATCAATCTTCATAGGTTTGGACCATCCTCCTTTCCCGTGTGCGTGAAAGGTAACGCAGGCGGAATATGGCGTCAATCCAGGCTGTGGATATCTGCACTTCGGTTTTCTGCATCCGAGGTAATGACCGACATCCTCAAGGAGACCTACGAGATGAAACCAGCAACGATCATCGGCGCGATTCTCATCGTGCTCGGCATCATCGGCTTCGCGGCCGGCGGCTTCACGTTTTCGCATGAGAAGAAGGACGTAAGCCTTGGCCCGCTGCAGGTATCGCACGAGCAGAAGAGCACGTTTCCGATTCCGCCGGTGGTGAGCGTGATCGCGCTGGTGGGCGGCATCGGTCTGGTCGTGGTGGGTACCAGGAGCCGCTGAGCCGTTACTTCATGTAGGCACGAACGAGGTCGATCAGCTCTTCACCGAGCTCGGGGGTGAGGGCCTGCGCCTTGGGTCCGACGAGGTGCAGACGGATGTGGTCTTCGAGCACCTCAGCCATCAGACCGTCGATGCCTCCGCGCACGGCGGCGAGCAGCATCAAGACATCGGCGCAGTCGCGGTCTTCGACGAGACTGCGTTCGACCGATTCGACCTGCCCGTGAATGCGCTTGGCGCGGTTGATGAGCTTCGTGCGTTCTTTGCGTGTTTCCTGAATATTCATCGTTTTATACCCTACTGGGGTATACTATACCTCTCAACAGCAGGTGCGGCGCAAACATGGCTTGTCCGGCATCGCTTGGCCGGCACGACGCCGGAGCGGTGCCGCGCGGACGCCTTGTTGATCCACCGATTCCATTTGCTGCTTACACTCTACGGGAACACCTTCGACGGATGCCTCTGATGTCTCTCCACCCTGGCCGGTTCGCCACGACCATTCGCTCTCTGCTGCTGTGCTGCGCGCTTCCGGCGTGCGGCCAGAGTGCTGTTGCTCCGCCTGAGGCCCCGACGCCGCAGTTGACGGTGTTTGCACATCCTGACACGGCGCGCTATCTACTCGCGGGGCAGGCGAACATCATCTTCCAGTCGCATCCCGGCTTCCACTCGCCGTACTCGGATACCAACTCCCTGCTGGCGCGGGGTGAGTACAAGACCTCGCTGATCGGCACGATGTATGCGGGGTTTGAGCTGAACGCGAATCCTCGCTATGAGACCGATGCGATCTTCGATCTGGAGTCGGCCGGTGGGCGCGGCATCTCGGAGGCGCTGGGCCTTGCGGGCTTTACCAACCTGGATGTGGTGCGGAACCCGAACCTCGGTTCGACGCCGTACATCGCGCGCGTGCAGGTGCACCAGACGATCGGCTTCACCGACAAGCTGACCGCGCAGCAGCGGACACCGTTTGCGCTGGCAACGCGCGTGCCCGAGCGACGGCTGGAGCTGCGACTCGGCAAGATGAGCCTGCCGGATGTGATGGACCTGAACGGACCTGGTTCGGACTCGCACCTGCAGTTCATGAACTGGACGGCGGACAACAACGGCGCGTGGGACTATGCTGCCGATACGCGCGGCTACACGTATGCGGCCGTGGCCGAGTATGACGATACGAACTGGTCGGCGCGCTACGTGCTGGGCCTGATGCCGACGGTGGCCAACGGGATCGACCTGCAGTGGAACCTGCACCGCGCGAGCGGGCAGAACGGCGAGTTCGAGTACCGCGGAAGGCTGCTGCCGCGGCTCTCGGCGGAGCGCAAGGGCGTGGTTCGTGCG
>JAJZFE010000524.1 GCA_021798655.1 Acidobacteriota bacterium
CCGCACGTTGCGCCTCGACGCCGTCGGCATCGGCGATGTAGCGTCTCTCGTCATCGCTCAGCTGCGGATCGTCCTGCGGATCGCGGTAGGTCTTTGTGAACAGGGCAAAGTACAACAGGCTCAGGAGGCCGGTGACGGCGAAGCTCATTCTCCAGCCGATCTTGAGGAGCAGCACGCCGATCAGCGGGACACCGATGGCGGAGGCGAGCTTGGCTGCAGCATCGAAGATCGAAGTGGCAAAGCTTCTCTCCGACGGCGGGAACCAGAGGCCGATGGCTTTTGCGTTGCCGGGAAAGGTGGGGGCTTCGCCGACGCCGAGCAACAGGCGCGCGCCGAAGAAGCCGCCGATGTTCGGCGTGATGGCGGCGGCGAACGAGGCCACGCTCCAGAGGAGTGTGCTGATGCGTCCGACCTTGCGGACGCCGAGGCGATCGAGCAGCACGCCCACCGGCAGCTGGCACATGGCGTAGGTCCAGTTGTACGCGCCGGACAGGTAGCCGAAGGTGATGTTCGAGATGCCAAACGTTGTGTAGAGCGCTGCGTGCGAGACCGAGAGGTTGACCCGATCGAAGTAGTTGACCAGCACGCCAAAGCCAAGCAGGGAGGCAATCCACCAGCGGCGATGGGTGTGCGGTCGAAGCACGTTCGGAGGGGACGCCTCTTGCATGACACAGGCCTTCGGATCCGGATCAGCAGGGGATTGTGCAACCTGTCCGGCTTGGTTGAGCTTCGACGCAACGGGAGAACTTCGCAGGCCCATGCACGATTGTGCATGGGCCTGCGGCGTTGCGCTACTCCGGCAGGGCGTAGCGGCTGTTGATGTGGAAGCTGTCGCTGACGACGGGAGCCGCGGTTCCGGGCTGGCCGCCACCGATGCTCAGGGTGTAGTCGCCGTCGGAGACGATGGGGTCTCCGTGTTCGGTGACCATGCCGAGGTCGCGCGGCGTCAACTGGAAGTGCACCGCCTGGCTCTGGCCTGCATCGAGGTGGATGCGCTGGAGGCCACGCAGAGCGACCCGCGGCCGGCCTGTGACGTCGGGGAAGTTGAGGTAGAGCTGCACGACCTCGTCGCCGGCGAGCGAGCCGGTGTTGGAGACGGTGACGTCTGCCCCGAGCGGTTGGCCGCCATCGAGTGTCCGCGCGGAGAGGCTGAGGTCGCGGTAGGCGAACTTTGTGTAGCTGAGCCCGTAGCCGAAGGGGAAGAGCGGCGTGCCGGTGAAGTAGCGATAGGTGCGGTTGGCCATGCCGTAGTCTTCAAAGTTGGGCAGCTGGTCCGTGCCTTTGTAGAAGGTGACGGGGAGGCGTCCTGCGGGGTTGTTCCTGCCGCTCAGGGTCTCTGCGACGGCCGCGCCGCCTTCTTCGCCGGGGTACCATGCTTCGAGGACGGCGTTGGCGTGCTGGTTGATCCAGTTGACGGAGAGCGCGCTGCCGTTGATCAAGACGACGGCGAGCGGTTTTCCGGCTGCGGCAACGGCTTCGACGAGGTCTTCCTCGGGCTGCGGGAGGTCGAGGCTGGTGCGGTCGCCGCCCTGAAAGCCGGGCTCGCTGACGGGCATCTCTTCGCCCTCGAGCTTGCTGGTGATGCCGACGACGGCAACGACGGCATCGGCTTTTCTGGCGGCGGCGACGGCCTCGGGCGAGACGCTGTTGTCGACGCGCGACCAGATGAGCTCGGCGTGCGCGTTGGCGGGCTGCGCTCCGTAGTCGATGTTGAGTGTGACTTTGCTGCCCTTCTCCAGATGCACGCGGCCCATCACCGGCTCCAGATCGCCGCCGTAGGAGTTGGCGATCTGGCGGCCGTTGACGGAGATCGAGGTGGAGCCGTTGCAGCGCAGGCCGATGAGGTAGTCACCGGTCTCGGTGGGGGTGAGCGTGCCGGACCACTGCACGCCGAAGCGCTTTCTGCCGGCGACCTCGGCGGGCAGGCTGGCGCTGGTCAGCTTGACGGCAGGCTCGATGCGGTCGACGAGGGGCTTGGGTTTGTCGTCGAAGCCCTGACGGCCTTCGTTGTACTCGGCCTTCAGGCCGGGCTTGCCGTCGGGTGTTGTGAGCAGTGCTTCGGGCACGGGGGTGCCGTCGGGACGCAGGAAGCGCGTGCCCGGAACGAAGTTGAAGGTGGCGTGCGGGAACTCCGCGCGGAGGCCGTCGAGAACGGAGACGATGTGGGTGGGGCGGCCGGCGTAGTTGCCGATCAAGGGGGTGGTCTGGTCGGCGAGCGGGCCGATGACGGCGACGTTGCGAATCTCGGGCTTCAAGGGAAGCATGCCGTCGTTCTTGAGCAGCACCATGGACTCGTTGGCCAGGCGGCGCGCCTGGGCACGATGGGCGGCGCTGTCGAGTTCCTTCTCGTCGATCCTGGTGTAGGGAACCATGCTGGGCGGATCGAACATGCCGAGCTTCATGCGGGCGGTGAACAGGCGGATGAGGGCGGTGTCGAGCGTGCTCTCGGGCAGATAGCCCTTTTGAACGGCGTCGATATAGGCCTGGTCGACGGGTTCGCCGAAGCGGCTGGAAAAAGTGACGCACTCGTTATCCATGCCGCGGATGACGGAGATCGCGGCTCCCTGCGCCTGGCTGGCGCGGTAGCGGTGATTGGCGGCGACGTCGCGGACCGCGTCGCAGTCGGAGACGACGTAGCCCTGAAAGCCCCACTTGCCGCGGAGCTGGTCCTGCAGCAGATACTGATTGGCGCAGGCCGGCTGGCCGTTGATGGCGTTGTAGGCACACATCACGGAGCCTGCCTTGCCTTCGACGATGGCGGCGCGAAAGGCCGGCTCATAGGTGTCCACTTCGTCGTGCTTGCTGACGTCGACGTCGGCGAAGTGCCGGGTCGGCTCGGGTCCGCTGTGGACGGCGAAGTGCTTCGGCGTGGCGATGGCGAGGTAGTACTTCGGGTCATCGCCCTGCAGGCCGGTGACGTAGGCGACGCCCATGCGTCCGGTGAGGAAGGGGTCTTCGCCGTAGGTCTCCTGTCCGCGTCCCCAGCGCGGGTCGCGGAAGATGTTGAGGTTGGGCGACCAGAAGTCGAGGCCGCCCATGATGCCGGTGTGGCCTTCGCGGACGTTCTGTACGTGCTTGATGCGGCCTTCGATGCCGATCTGCGCGGCCATGGTGTGGATGCCCTGGGGGTCGAAGGTGGCGGCCAGTCCGACGGGCTCCGGGTACTCGGTGACACCGTCGTTGATCACGCCGTGGAGAGCTTCGCTCCACCACTGGTAGGCCGGGACGTCGAGCCGCGGAACGGCGGCAGAGTTGTTCTGCATCTCGGAGGCTTTTTCTGCGAGCGTCATCCTGTGCACGAGATCGGTGGCGCGCTGCTCGGGGGAGAGCTGGGGATTGGTATACGGCAGCGGTGCGGCACTCTGAGCGGAGGCGTGCGGCTGGACCGCGACGCCGAGGAGCGCCCCGGCGCACAGCAGGGAAGGGATAAACGAGATGCGCTGCAGAACCTTCATTGTTGTCTCCAAGAATTGATGACGGCAGAAGAGGGATGCCATGCAGCACGCGAGCGCTGCTGGAACAGGGACTTCATTGTGGGACACAAATATATCGGCTGCGGGGGAAGTTGTGCAATGCCTGGGGACGGGGCAGGGGGACGGCGTTAGAGCGGTTTACCTGCGGGTATGGTTATCGTCCTACGAGCCGCGCTGATAGCGCTTGGGTTCTGCCTGCCTCTGAACCTGGGCCTACGGCCCAGGCTGGCATGAGACGCGCCTTGGCGCTGAAACCGTGAAGCGATCGCGCTGCGAAAAGCGCGTTAGTAGACGACCTTGACGGAGAGCTGAATCTGGCGGGAGGTGCCGGCGGTCTTGTTGATGATGCCGAAGCCGGAGCCGCGCAGGGTGTTGGCGGGCAGGCCCATGTTGACGACGTTGAAGATGTTGAAGAACTCGGCGCGGAACTGGATGTCGCCGCGTTCGACGCCGCTGCTGCGGTGTCCGAAGGGGGTGCTCTTGAGCAGGGCGTAGTCGAAGTCGTAG
>JAJZFE010000452.1 GCA_021798655.1 Acidobacteriota bacterium
AACTCGCTCCCGTAGTCACGCCTGCGGGCTTAGCGATGACCGTGTAGGCCGCTGTGCTCGCCGTCCCGTTGGCGGTCGCCGTCACCGAGCAGGAGCCGATGGTCGCCGTCGTCGAAGTGGTGCAGGTAGTAGCAGATAGCGACGCACTTGCGCCCGTCGCAGGGGGCATAAATGTAACCACCACCCCGCCGACAGGGTTAGAGTACGCGTCCGTAACCTGGACCTGGAGCGCAGTCGGGAAAGACGCGCCGATGATCGCATTCTGGCTTGCGCCCTGGGTCGCGCTGACATTGGCTGCGGTGGCTGCGGCTACGGTTTCATTCGCCGTCCCTGCGGTGACGGAAGTGTTTCCCGAGATCGACGGAGTGTAGGTATAAGCGCCCGCCGCCGTCAGGGCAGTTCCACTCAGGTTGAAGGTTGCCACACCGCTGACTGCGTTGGCCGTGTAGGTTTTGCTGTAACCGCCCGGACCCGTCACGGTCAGGGTGATGATGTCGGTGGCCGAAGTGACGACCGCCGCGCTCGCATTCTCTTCGGAGACCGTAATCGTCGATCCCGCATTTCCACCCGCCGTAACCGTAGAGGCCGGAGTGCCGGTAAAGACAAGTTGAGTGACGGAAACGATGCCGGTGCCGGACAAGGATACGGACTGCGTTGTGCTCGGATTGACGTTCAGGTTCGTGTCCGACAGGACCACACTCCCGTTGATCGCACCCGTTGTGGTCGGTGCAAACTCAATCAGCAGGTTGCAGCTTGTGCCACCAGCCAGCGTCCCGTTGGAACCGCTCGAGGTCGTGAGTGTTGGGCAGGTGGTTGAGTTTGACAGCTCGAAGTTCGCCGCCACACTGGGATTCGCTCCCGTAGTCGGTATGGGGAAGGTGAGAGCGCTGCTGCCGATGTTCTGTACGATAACCGTCTGCGCGGTGCTGGTCACGCCAACGTCGGTGCTGGGGAAGGTGAGCGAGGGCGGCGACGCAACATTAATCTTCTTGACCTCGTGGTTACCCGTGTCTGTGGCATAGATGTTGCCCACTCCATCCACCGCCACGCTAATGGGACCCACGTAGCTGGTGCCAAGGAGGATCATGGTGGAGCTGGAGTTCACAGTACCCGCTGCCGCAGTGCCAGTGCCCGCCATGATCTCCTTGACGGCACCGTTGCCATTGTCTGATACGTAGACGTTATCCGC
Source organism: Acidobacteriota bacterium (assembly GCA_021798655.1). Next base: position 1,190 of record JAJZFE010000452.1, read on the forward strand.
TCCGTCCAGGGCCACGCCCTGGGGAAACGCGAAGCCTCCGTACAGTGTATTTACGGTCGAGCTGGAGTTCACAGTACCCGCAGCCGCGCCTCCCGTCCCCGCCATGATCTCCTTGATCAAATTGTGGCCAGCGTCAGCAACGAAGACATTCCCCGCTCCGTCCACCGCCACGCCGTAGGGATCAGAGAAGCCACTGCCCAGCGTATTCACAGTCGAGCTGGAATTCACGGTCCCGACTGCCGCGCCGCCGGTCCCGGCCATAATCTCCTTCACCGCATTGTTTTTATCGTCGGCAACGTAGACATTCCCGGCTCCGTCCACCGCCAACCCTGTGGGAGCATGGAATCCGTTGCCCACCGTATTCACAGTCGAGCTGGAATTCACCGTCCCGGCGGTTGCGCCGCCGGTGCCCGCCACAATCTCCTTCACCAGGTTGTTGGTATTTTCAGAGAAATAGACATTGCCCGCTCCGTCCACCGCCGCACCAATGGCCCCGGCGATGCCGCTGACCAGCGTAGTCACGGTCGAGCTGGAATTCACGATCTCGCTGAGCGTACCGTTGTTCAAGTCGGGAACATAAACATTCCCGGCCCCGTCCAGCGCCACGGCTGACGGAGCACTGAAGCCGCTGCCCAGCACTGTGGTGCTGGTGTTGGTGGGGAAGACAACCGCTGGCCCACTTCCCACTCCATTCACATGGGCAGTAGCGAGAAGTACTCCGGCACCGCTGAGAAGATCCACCGCTCCGAGCCGCGGACCTGGTCGCAGGGGACTAAACTGGACGACCACGCTGCAGCTTTCTCCAGCTATATAGGCGTTTCCTGCGGTGCAGGTGCCCGTTCCGGCGTCAGTAAAGTCCAGGTTTTTGGCTCCCTGTGTCAGGACCACGCCGCCTATGATCGTCACATTGGCGTCAAAGGTAAAGTTGAGCGTGAGCGTCGGTGGGGTGCTGACGCCGATCGCAACGGAACCGAAGTTCGACGCACTGGGCACGATCTCCTTCACGGCATTGTTGCCCGTATCCGCAACGTAGACATTTCCAGATACGTCCACCGCTACGCCTTCGGGAAAATCAAAGCCGCCGCCCAGTGTATTCACAGTCGAGCTGGAGTTCACCGTGCCGGCGGCTGCGGTGCCAGTCCCCGCCACAATCTCCTTCACTACGTAATGTGTACTGTCCGCCACATAGACGTTGCCTGCCCCGTCCACTGCCACGCCTTCGGGATAACGGAAGCCGCTGCCCAGTATATTCACAGTCGAGCTGGAGTTCACCTTACCCACTCCCGCGCTGCCCGTACCCGCAACGATCTCCTTCACCTCATTGTCGCCATTGTCCGCAACGTAGACATTTCCAGCTCCGTCCACTGCCACGCCTTCGGGATAACTGAAGCCGCTGCCCAGCGCAATCACGGTCGAGCCGGAGTTCACAGTACCCGCTCCCGCGCCGCCCGTTCCCGCCACGATCTCCTTCACCGCATGGTTGTTATAGTCCGCCACATAGACGTTCCCTGCCCCGTCCACCGCTACGCCAGTGGGTAAATTGAAGCCGCTGCCCAGCGCAATCACGGTCGAGCCGGAGTTCACAGTACCCGACGCCGCGCTCCCCGTTCCCGCCACGATCTCCATCACCTCACTGGTACCGTAGTTGGCTACATAGACGTTGCCAGCCCTGTCCACTGCCACGCCTTCGGGTTTACTGAAGCCGCTGCCCAGCGTATTGACAGTGGAGTTGGAGTTCACCGTACCCGCTGCCGCACCGCCGGTGCCCGCCACAATCTCCTTCACAGCATTGTTTGAGAAATCCCCAACGTAGACATTGCCCGCTTTGTCCACGGCCACACCAATGGGAGCATTGAAACCGCTGCCCAGTGTGCTGACCGCGCCGCTGAATTGAGCCGATTGCGCCTGCGCGGCGAGAGTCGCCATAGCCAGAAGGAGCAGCGCCGAGACAACCTGAAGCGGACGCAACGATTGCGTCCGCTTAGCGACTGCTTTCAAGAGGGCCGCAAGCATCCGGAACGAATGCGACTGGCCGTGGCCCGTCGGCTGCTGAAGCTGCCGAATCTGGTTGACCCGGTTCAAATAGCGAAAAACGAGTGCGCGGACAGATGCAACAGTCAAGGCCATAAGTGGTCTCTTCTCTCCAATTCTTAAGCCGATCAGCGGCTGGGCGCAGCAACCCCTTGAGCGCTCTGCGTGTGCGGAGCGTTCACAGCCCAACGGAAGATGAGGGATCAAGTACCTCTGCGATTAATAAAAAAAATCTCATGCAAGGAGTTGACTGTCAAGGCATCATATTGCCACAAAATAGTAACCTTCAGATGTATACACAAGTAACCGTAGAAGGTGTTCCCAGGAGAGAAACATCGGGAGGGTTCTGCTCTGGGATCCATACGCGGGCATCCAACTGGAGGGATGGCCTCGACCAGCATCGAAGTCTCGAAGTGAAGTCTTGGGGTCTCGATGGCGCTCCGGGTTGTAGGCTGGAAGCATGCACGATTTTGCCTGGACGCCGTGGTTTGCCGGGGGAGCGCTTTGGTTGGCACGGACGATGATGGCGTTGACCGCAGCGAGCCTGGTGTATGGGCTGTTGGCGCTGGCGGCGACCTGGAGCTATCGGTTGGCTCGACGTGGCGCGTTGGCCGCGCCGACTGGATTTGCGCCTGCGGTGAGTGTGCTGAAGCCGCTGAAGGGTGACGATCCCAGCCTGCTGGAAGCGCTGCGCAGCCACTGCACACAGGAATATGCGGGGGAGTACGAAGTGCTTTGCGGGGTCAGCTCGCTGGACG
>JAJZFE010000202.1 GCA_021798655.1 Acidobacteriota bacterium
TCGCTCCCTGCTCTCGAAGTGAAGCGGGACCACGCATCCACGTGGGCGACAAAGCGGAGCTACACTCCCTGGATGATCGCCGCATCCGCTGTGGTGCTCGCGCTGATCGCCACAGCAATCGTTGTGCGCTATCGCCGCTCGCTGCCGGACAGATTGGTAACGTCGTTCTGGGCGCCATTTCTCAATAGCCCAAAGCCGGTACTCATCGCCATTGGCAGCAACGCTGTCTACCGAATCTCGGACGACTTTGCCGACCAATACAGCCGCGAGCATCACCTGCAGGATGAGGGCATGGAGTTCTACCCAACGCTGCCACCCGACGCGACGCTCAGGTCGGTGGGCATGCATTCGGCGGCAGACAGCTTTGTTGCCCTTGGCGATGTTGCCGCCGTCTCAGAAGCTGTCACCGAACTGACCAGGTTGCAAAAGCCCTACCAGGAGCGCTTCTCAAACGATATCTCGTTTGCAGAGCTGCGCAGCGCCCCGACACTGCTCATCGGCGGATTCAACAACCCCATGACGCGCGAACTCACGCGCAACTTTCCAATCGTCTTTGTCTCTCGTCATCGCATCGAAGACCGACAGCAGCCCGGCAAGGCATGGGTGCTCACCGCGCCCGAAGACTCGCATGACACCGAGGACTACGCGATCATCTCGCGCAGCGTCCAGGACGGCAACGCTCCGCTCATTTGCGTCGCCGGCATGGGCCAATATGGAACGCTGGCGGCCACGGACTTCGTCTTTCAGCCCGCTGCAATCGCCTCCTTGGAAAAGCTCTCCCCAACTGACTGGCAACACCACAATCTGCAGCTGCTTCTTCGCATCAAGGTCATCGACTTCAAACCAGTCTCTGTCGACGTCATCGCCAGCCATATCTGGTAGTCACACCGGCGCGCCTGGACGGTGTTATGAAGGTGCATGCTTGATGCGTCCAGAGCCGCTCCCTCTCAGGCGTAGTCGCCAGCAATTTTCATGATTTGTCATTCTGCAGCGAAGCGGAGGAATCTGCATCTTGGGCGGCGACTACACCTGATGGAAAAGCGCTCTGACCACGTTTCGTCGAATCCCCGCGCAGCACCGCCACGCATGTTGCAAACGCAGCACGACCGCCCGCAGACCTTGCAGGCGGTCGTTGCGGTGCATCGTTATTGTTGTGCCGTGATCGTAGGCCAGCCGTTCGACCATGTCACCGAGTTCACAAACAGGAAGTCCAGTCCGTTCTGCGCTGCGCTCAGCGCGTGGAACGCGATCGTGTCGCCGCCCGTCGGGTCGACGTACATCGTTCCGCCTCCAGGGCCGTACCACGTTGTGTTGCCCGAGAGCAGCACCGTGCCGCCGCCGCTGGTCATCGCCGTTCCCGACTCGTCCACGAACGGCCCGGTCGGGCTTGTCGAGCGCCCCACCGCGATCTGGTACGTGTCCTGCGTGTATTGGACATCGCAGCAGTAGCCAAAGGACACGAACAGATAGTAGTAGCCGCCCTCCTGCACCAGCGACGAGCCCTCGATCGGGTCGTTCGTCACACCGGGCCTCGTCGCCAGATTCACCACCGTTGTGTTGCTGGCAGAGAGCATCCCCGACGTCGGATTCAGCTCCCGCTCGTAGATGCCGCCCCAGAAGCTGCCGTACGCCAACCACACGTGCGCTACGTTGCCGGAGGAGTCCGTATCCACCAGCACGCTCGGGTCGATCGCGTTGAAGTTGTCCGTCGTCTGCGACGACAGCACGATGCCCTGGTCGGTCCACTTGTAGTTCGGGTCGCTCGGGTTCATCGTCGGGCTGGTCGCCAGCCCAATCAGCGAGTGGTTCGCGCCAAAGCCCGACGCCGCATAGTACACGTGATAGAGCCCATTGAAATAGCTCACGTCTGGCGCCCATAGCACCGTCAGCGTTGGGAAGACCGCCAGCACCTCCGGCGGCGGAGCGTTGAACACCTGTCCGCAGCGCGTCCAGTTCACCTTGTCCGTCGAGCACAGAATCGGCAGGTTGCCCACCTGCGCACTGCCCCCGGGATCGGTCGACAGCACATAGTACGTTGAACCCTCGCGAATGATCGCCGGGTCATGCACCAGGCTCACAGCGCCCGTCAGCGCATACGGCACCGTCAGAGGAGTCTGTGTCGCCGTCACCGGGGGCGTCACCGTCGTGGTCGTCGTCGACGACGCGCCTGCGCAGCCGCCCAGCATCAGGCAAACCGTACCCAGCGCGAGACACGCCAATTGAGAGTGGATCGAGAGCGAACTATGAAATGTACGGCTGGCCTGCATGGCAAATCTCCGGAGATGAAACGTCCCAAATCGCCGCCACCGGCTTCCTCTCTGGGAAACGTTTTCTTGACTGCGTGAACTCTACCCAGCCACAAACACGCTTGTCAAGCCAACCCTGCTTCGGATCGCAACCCTGTCCCTCACCGCTTCGCTGCCGTCCCGCCGCTCACGTCCCGACGCGTCCCCACGCCGCTGCCCTCCACCACCTCGTAGATCGCGTCCACACCCGGCAACTTGATCGTCTCCACAGGGCCGTTCGGCCAGTGGATCTCGACCTTGTCGACGCTCGTCGCGACGCCCAGTCCGAAGTGCAGCCGCGGGTCGCTCGATGACGCAAAGCTGCCGCCGCTGACCACATCCCCGCGCTGCCGAAGCCCGTTCGCCGTCACATACACGGTCGCACCAATCGCGTCGCGCGGGCTCTTCCCCGACCCCGTCAACCGCAGCTCCACCCAGTGGTTGTCGTTCGCCGTCACGTTCCGCAGCAGCGACGGCGTCCCGTCCAGGTTGTTGATCACCACATCGATCCTGCCGTCGTTGAACAGGTCGCCGAACGCCATGCCTCGTCCGGCCGTCACCTCGGCCAGTCCCGTTCCCTCCACCGCCGGCACCATCCGCAGCCTGCCCTTCACGTTCTGCATCAGGAACGGTCTCTGCTTCCAGCTCGTGCCCCAGTCGCTGGCGTCCGCCTGCGGATACACATGCCCGTTCGCCTCGAACAGGTCCAGCCAGCCATCGTTGTCATAGTCGAAGAACGCCGTGCCCCAGCCCAGGAACGGAGTCGTCTCCTCCGCGATCCCCTGCGCGTAGCTCACGTCGCTGAAGCTCACGTCACCGTCATTGCGATACAGCGGCTTGTAGTCGTCGGAGAACGTCGTGTTGTAAAGATCCAGCAAGCCGTCGTGCGTCAGGTCGCCGTATGCGATGCCCATCGACGCAGTCTCGCGGCCTCCCTCGTTCAGCGCATAGCCCGACGTGTAGCTCTCATCGCTGAACCCGCCGTGACCATCGTTCACGTACAGGTAGTTCGGCGTCGAATCGTTGGCCACCAGCAGGTCCATCCGCCCGTCGTTGTTGATGTCCACGAACAGCGACGCCAGACCAAAGTACGCGGCCTTCGCATTGGAGACCCCCGCCGCCGCACTCACGTCGGTAAACGTGCCGTCACCGTTGTTATGGAAAAGATGGTCGGGCTCGCCCTGCAGCCCGCGCGGACCGCACATCACCTTCACCCCGCGGAACGCGCAGAACCGGTACGCCACGCTCTTGGAACCCTGTGCCGGCGGGTCGTTCACGTCGTAGTGAATGTACCCCGGCACGAACAGGTCCAGCCGCCCATCGCCGTCGTAGTCGCCCCACGTCGCGCCCGTCGACCAGTTGCCCAGCGTCACTCCGGCCTTCTCCGCCACGTCGGTAAACGTGCCGTCGTGGTTGTTGTGGTACAGCCGGTTCTTCCCGTAGTTGGACACATAGATGTCCGGCCAGCCGTCGTTGTCATAGTCCGCCACGGCCACCCCAAAGCCCCAGCGATCGTTGCCCACACCGGCCTTTGCCGTCACATCGGTAAACGTGCCGTCGCGGTTGTTGTGGAAGAGCGCCGCGTGCGGCGGCGTTGCCTTGCCGGCCAGCGCATCGTACGTCGATCCGTTCACCAGGTAGATATCCATCCACCCGTCGTTGTCATAGTCGATCAGCGCTGCGCCCGACCCGATCGTCTCCAGGATGTACGTCTTCTGCGGCGTGCCCATCGTGTGATGCCACGTCGTAAGCCCCGCGCTCTTCGCGACCTCTTCGAAGACCACCGGCCCATCCTTTACGAACCCGCCCGCCGTGATGGGCCGGTGCTGTGCGTCGAGCACCGCCGCGTGGGCCGCACCCGTGCTCGACCCGCCGCTCTGCGCTTCCATCTCGCCTGCAGGCTTGCCACTCTGCGCCGCGCAGACACACGTTGCCAGAGCCGCTCCAAGAGCCCACGCGCACGCTGCACCCGCGTTCATCGACCGTCGCCCTCCAGCGCCGCCTCCGGCCATCCGTCCTTCCACGTCACCGTGGAGATATGCAGCGCCGGGTGCCCGTCCGTCGCGCTGTACGCGTGGAAGACGATCAGGTCCTCCTCCGGCAGGTGCAGCAGCGACTCGCCGCCCGGTCCCAGCCAGGTCGCGTTCGCCTTCAGCAGCGCAGACCCGCCCCCGTCCTCCATCGACCGTCCGTCGCGGTCCCTGTACGGGCCCGTCACGCTCGTCGCCCGGCCCACCATCGTCCGGTACGTGCTCTTCACCCCGCGGCAGCACAGGTCCCATGACACGAACAGATAGTAGTAGTCGCCATGGCGAAAGACAAACGGCGCCTCCACGGCCTCGCTGTCCGGCGGCAGCGACGCGTTGCGCGGCTCGGTCAGCGGCCCGGCCTGCCGCGACGCCAACGCATACACCTTCGTGTCCTGCGTCGAGAGCAGCCCCGTCCTGCGCTCCAGACGGCGCATCTTGATCCCCGTCCAGAAGCTCCCAAACGACAGCCACGCTCCGCCCTTCGCGTCCAGCACCAGGTTCGGGTCGATCGCGTTGAAGTCATCCTGCGCGAACGACCGCAGCACCAGCCCGCGATCCACCCACTTGTACCTCGGGCTCGCAGGATCCAGCGTCGCGTTCGTCGCCAGCGCAATCCCCGACGTGTTCTTGCCGAACGCCGAAAACGCATAGTACAGGTGGTACACGCCATCGAAGTACGAAACGTCCGGAGCCCAAAGCTCCCGCGTCTCCGGGCTCATCTTCTGGATCCACTCCGGAATTGCCGGAAACACCGCGCCGCACCGCTGCCACGCATGAAGGTCGGTGGAGCAGCGCACCGGAAACTGCGGCAGCTGCGCGCTCGATGGCCGCACAGCCACCGCGCCGGCAGCAGTCGGCGGTGCCGGCGGCGGGCCCTCCCCGTGGTCCGGATGCACCGCCCCCGTCGCGAACACATAGTAGACGCCATGATCGACCGCGATGGACGGATCATGCGTGCCTGCAAACGGTCCCGTCAGCGCGAGCGCCTGCGGTGCCTGCTGCGCGCGCAACCCGCAGCTCAACGCGGCCGCAGCCACCGCTCCGATCACAAACCCTCTCCGCCTCATCCGCATGACACTCACCTCTCTCGTATCCTCCACGCATCTCCCTCTCGCCGTCATCTCATCTCTCTACTCTCAACAAGCACCCACCCAACTCGTCTCTCGCCGTCATCTCATGTCTCTACTCTCAACAAGCACCCTGCCACCCAGCCGCTCGCAGGCCTCGCCACCGGACGCAGCTACCTCCCCGCAGCATCAGCCTCTGTAGGCATCGGCTCTTCCTTCGGCAAGCGGCCGTGTCGCTCGATCCTGCCCGCCAGTCGGGCTGACTCCTCCGCCTGGCTCTGTGCGCGCAGCGTCTTGAACTGCGCCAGCGCCGCGTCAGCGTCCGCCGCCCGGTGCGCCCGTCGATACACCCGCGCCAGCTGGTAGTACGCCAGCGTCCGCAGCGTCGGGTCAGCCTTTGACTCGCTCACCTGCACCAGATTCCCGATGCCCGCCGCATCGTCGCCAAGCTCCACCTGTGCACGGCCCAGGTAGTACGCCGCGTTCTCGAACGCCGGGTCGAGCGCCACGGCCTTCTCCAGCAGCGGAACCGCCTCCTGCGGCTTGCCCAGGATCACCTGCAGGCTGCCCAGCTTGTAGTAAGCCGTCACACTGTACGGGTCGATCGCAAGCTCCTTGCGATACTCGCCGTCTGCCGCCGCGGTCTCGCCCGATGCCCAGTACAGGTCAGCCAGTTCCTCATGCAGGCCCACGTGCTGCGGCGCACGTTCGATCGCCAGCTTGTACTGGTCGATGGCGTCCGACGTTCGTTGCGCCTCCGCATCCGCCTGGCCCAGCACCTCATGCACGCGATAGGAGTCCGGATCGAGTGCGAACATCGCCTCGTAGCTCTCCTGCGAGACCAGCAGATGCGCCCGCCCGCGGTGATACAGGATGTCCGGGTCCTTCGGTGCGAGCGCCGCCGCCGCATCCAGCGTAGCCGCTCCCTCGGTGTACCGGTGAGCCTCCACCAGGCTCATGCCCAGCCACATGCGCGCCTTCGCGTCCTGCGGGCTCAGCTTCACCTCGCGCCGCAGCGCCTCCACTGCTTTGTCCGTCGCGCCGGTCTGGTACTCTGCAATCCCCAGGAAGAGGTTCGCACCGCGCAGCGCCGGATTCAACGTGCGTGCGCGTTCCAGCGCCGCGGCTGCCGCCGGATACTGCTGTTCCTGCTCCAGCGCCAAACCCAGATCGAGGTACGCCGCCGCGAACTGCGGCCGTTCGCGCGTCGCCTGCTCAAAATCTCCCACCGCTGCCTTCATGTCGCCGGCACGCATCGCCGCCGTCCCGGCGATCATCGCCGCGTCCGCATCGCCCGCCCTCTGCTGCGCGGAACAAAGCGTCCCCGCAAGCCCTGCTAACGCGAACGTCACCAACCACGCCGGCAACCAGCTTCGACTTCGCATGAGTGCTCCCCTCCCGCCCTTTGCCACGCCACAGCAACGTCGCGATCCTGTGGTCTCGTGGGGCAGTGTAGCTCATCCCTGCATGGCAACGGCCGCCGACTCTCGTCGACGGCCGCCGCCCGCACTACCGCTAGTATTGGATCTTCAACACCACCTGCCCGGTTCGCGGCGCGTCGTTCAGTCCCGTGATCTGACCGAATGTGATGTCGTTGACACCGGAATCCGGCTTCCCGAAGACGTGTCGGTTCAGCACGTTGAACACCTCAAACCGCAGATCGATCCCGATCCCGTTCCGAATCTCGAAGTGTTTGTTGATGTTCGCATCCTCGTTGAAGTACGCAGGCGTTCGCACCTGCGCCATGTTGCGCGGCAGGTCGCCAAACCGGTACCCTCCCGCTCCGCGATGCGTCGAATCGTTCATATCGATGAACGCATTGCGATTGAAGAACGCGGTGCCGTTGTAGTTCGAAGGATTGTTGCCCGCAGGCGGCTGGTACGCCAGCGGATTATAGTGCCCGCTCGCCGCCGCCGGCGTCTCGAAGTCCTGTCCCTGCGCGTGGCTGAAGCGGATCGCGCCATCGAAGTACGGCACGCCCTGTGCGCCGAAGAAGCTGATCGGCTGCCCGCTCAGGTAGCGATCGATCCCGCCGATCCGGTACCCGCCCACCAACGCGTTCACCAGCTTGCTCGACGTATTCAGGAACCGCTTGTTCTTGCCCACGGGCAACTCGTACAGGTAGCTGATTACGAAGTTCGTCGGCACATCCTGCGTGCTGACCGTCTTCTCCGCCTTCAGGTCGTAGGGGTTCTGCGTCCCGCCCTGTCCCAGCACCGTCGCATAGAACGGTTGAATCGAGTCTGCGTCGGTCAGCGTCTTCGACCACGTATACGAAGCCAGCAGGTTCAACCCGTTGCGGAAGTTGCGGTCCAGCTTCACCTCCAGCGCGTCGTACGTCGCCTGACCGCGATCCTGCAGGTAGCTGTCGTTGTTCAGGTAGCCCATCTGCGGATACGGCAGCAGAGCCTGACCGACCCGGTCGTTGCCGCCCGTCACGTTATAGAAGTTTGCAAACGGTACCGGGATGCCCGCCGCCACCGCCGCCTGCGAGTTCACCGGCTCCGTCAACAGGTTACCCAGCCCAAAGTACGCCGGGTTCAGCGAGTTCGGCCAGTACACCAGCGAGCGCAGCCGTGTGCTGTGCTGACCCAGGAAGCCCATCGTCAGGATCAGGTCCGGCGCAAGCTGGTTCTGAATCTCCAACGAATAGTTCTGCACCATGCCCGGCTTGCCGTCGCCCTTCATCACGTAGTCCGCCGTACCGTTGTCCAACTGGCTCGGGTCAAGGTTCGGCGTCGTCGGCACGTTCGCCGGACCCGCGTCCAGCGGACCGAACGGCTGGAACGGATCGTTCGTCTGCGGAGGCGTCGTCACCGTGAAGCCCTGGTTCAGCCCCTGCCCATAGTCCGAGTACAACACCGCGCCGTACATGATCGTGTAGGCACCGCGCAGCACCACCTGGTTATGCAACGACGGCGGCGCATACGAGAAGCCGATCCGTGGCTCGAAGTTCTTGTAGTACGTGCTCGCAAACGTCTCGTTCTTGTTGCCGTCGCGACCCGGCCCCACGCCGCCAAACTTCAGCGCGCCCAGCAGCCCGTTCGCCGCCGGATTGGGCGTGTTCGGATCGAACGATGTGATGTTTCCGTCCGCCTCATGCCGCGGCGTGTCCACGCTGTACCGGAAGCCCAGATTCAGCGTGAAGTTCGGCCGCACCTTCCAGTCGTCCTGCACATACGCCGCATAGTACGTCTGGATCCACCGCGGCGCGTGGAGTTGCACCGTGCGACCGACCGTCGCCGGCGCGCCCAGAAGGAAGCTCGCCAGGCTGTTGCCCGTCTGTGACAGGGCCGTCGCATCTGCGTTCGTGCCCGCCGTCTGCGTATTCGCGAAGTTGAAGCTGCCCGCCGCCGGGCCGCTGTTGATGTAGCTGAACTCCTGCCACCGATACATGCCGCCCACGCGGACGCTGTTCACGCCCTTCTGCCAGCTGACGCTCTCGTCCAGGATCAGCGCGTTGTCCACATTGTCGTCGAAGTTCGCGCTGCCCAGTCCCGGCAGGCCCTCGCCAATGTTGAACAGCGGAAACGTCGTCCCCGCGCCCGGCGTGTTCGGGATGCCCAGCAGCGCATCGAAGTTCGTCCCCTGGCTCGCGACCGGCGCGTTGTTGAAGCTGTTCGTCCGGTTTCCACCGAACGTCAGCTGGTTGATCAGCCGCGGCGTGATCGTGAAGTCCCAGCCCACGCGCAGATACTTCGAGTACAGGTCCTGCTCGTTCGAGCCGCTGTTGATCGGCCCCGGAAAGTTGTTCTGCCCGCCCGAGTAGTTCTCACGCGCGTTGCCGAACGCGAACAGGTGATGCCGGCTGCCGAAGTTCTGGTCCAGCCGCAGCGAGTACACCGTCTGCGTCACGTCCTGCACGCCCGCATACACATAGTTCTGCAGGCCGACACCCGTCGTGTTCGGCAGCGGAATCAACGCCAGCACACTCTGCGCCACGTTGCTGCGGTTCACCGGAATCTGGTTCCCCGTGAACGGCGTGCGGCACTCCACCTGCTGCCCGTTCACTGGCTTGGTCGTCGTCGTCGTCGGATCGTAGATCTGGCCGTACAACAGCGGCGCCCCCGTGCACGGGTCGAACTCGTTCGGGATCGGTCCACCCAGGAACGAGGAAAGATCGCCGCTCCGCTCCGCCGCCGTCGGCACCACGGACTGCGTCGAGTACCCAAACCGGTTGGGAACGTTGTCAAAACTGAAGAAGAAGAACGTCTTGTCGCGCCCGTTGTACACATGCGGAACCACCACCGGCCCGCCCAGCGTGATGCCGTAGTCGTTGTGCGTGTCCGTGGGCCGCTCGTACGCCTTGATCGTGTCCTGCGTGCCACCGTTCAACGCCGCGTTGCCCTTGTTGAACCAGTTGTTCGCATCGAGAATCTTGTTCTTGAAGTAGTCATACACCGTGCCGTGATACGCATTGCTGCCCGAGCGCGAGTTGTAGTTCGCCACTCCGCCCGTCGTGCGACCGAAGTACGCCGGAAGAGAGAACGTCTCCACCCGGAACTCCTGGATCGCATCCGGCGGAGGATTCACCTGGTCGAACTGTCCCGACCCGTTCTCCGAACGCAGCGTGCTGATGCCGTCCAGCAGAAAGTCGCTGCCCTCTGTCTGACCGCCGCCAATCTTCGTAAACGTCGTCCCGCCGTTCGTACCAGGCCCCACAGCCCCGGGAGTCAGGAACGTCAAAATCGACAACGACCGGATCGCCCCGCCCGCCGTGATCGGCAGGTCCGCAACCTGCTGCGGCGTGATGACCGTGCCAATGTCTGAGGTCGCCGTGTCCAGCGACGGCCCCTCCGCCGTCACCGTCACCGTGTCCGTCGCCGCGCCCGCCGCCAGCGTAAAGTCCTGCGTAGCCCGCGTGCTGATGTACACCGCAAGCCGTGTCACCTCGGCCTTCTGAAACGTCGGAGCCACCACCGTCACCGTATAACTGCCCGGCCGCAGCGACGTGAACACATACTCGCCCGCGCCCGACGAGGTCGTCTTATATTCAGTCCCCGAGTTCGCCTCCTTCGCCGTCAGCAGCGCCTGAGGAACCACGCCGCCCGTCGCGTCCTTCACCACGCCCACCAGCGAACCAGTGCTCAGCTGCGCCGCCGCCGTCCAGGCTCCCATGCAGACCAGCAGCACCAACACCGCAAGCCTGCGACCCATTCCCGTCAATCCATCCATATCCGCTCTCCAGCACTCCAAGTTGACTTCTCTCGCGGTTCCATGCCGTTGCGTATCGCGTGTCGTCCAGTCCTGCGTCGCAAGGGAACCCGCTTCGTCCCTGTCCAGTAAACCTTTTCCCAACGCGCCGAATCTCCCCGGCCCGCCTAACAATCCGCCGCAATCGATCAGCTCGTCGGGGAAACATTTACCCGACTTCCGACTCTTGCGACCGCCATCCTGCACCTTTGGCTGACCGAAACCTTATATATAGTGGCTCGCATCAGTGTCAAGCGCGTCTCAGGAAACATTTTCTCGTAAAGGGCTTTACAGAAGTTTCGCTCCTCCATTCGAGCCGACTTCGACACACCGGCAGTCTGCTCCACGCAAAAATCTCCCCACAAATCTTGCCGAAGACGAACCTCCCTGCCAGCCCCCAAATATCAGCGCCGAGGGCACGAGCGCATCTCTCACCCGCGCATCACCTGCTCCGTCACCCAGTCCGTCCACACCGCCTCACTCCCGGGCGACACCAGCGCCGCCGCATCCAGCACCGCCGCCACAAAATTCTCGATCAGCGGCAGATGCACATTCGCCGCCACCGGCAGCTGCTCCACGCCGCCCGGCCACCGAATCTCCGGCCCGTTCAGCGGCGTCAGCTCCAGCGCACCCTCCGTCCCCACCACGCGCAGCTCATCGCGTCCCACACGCGAGTTCCACCGCGCGTCCACCACCGCATGGACGCCGCCCGCATACCCCATCACCGCCGTCGCAGAGTCCTCCACCGCCAGCTCGTGCAACGCATTCGAACGCAGCCCCGTCGCGCGTTCCGGCCTGCCCAACAAAAAGTTCAGCGCGTCGATCCGGTGCGAAGCCACGTCATACAACGGCCCGCCGCCCGCCATCTTCGGATCGCGCAGCCACCCGCGCGCCTCGCTCTCCAGCCACCCGTGGTAGATCCCCTCGGCATACATCGGCCGGCCAATCGCACCCGCCGCGATCAGCTCCTTCGCGCGCACCAGCTTCGGATAGAACCGCCGATAGTACGCCACCGCAAACAGCGTCTTCGCTGCCTCCGCCGCCGCGACCATCGCCGCAGCCTCGGCATAGTGCATCGCCACCGGCTTCTCGCACAACACATGCTTGCCCGCCCGCAGAGCAGCGATCGTCTGCTCTGCATGGAACACCACCGGCGACGCAACATACACCGCATCAATCGCTGCATCGGCCGCCAGCGCCTCGTCCACCGTCGCCCACGCCTTCACGCCATACGCCTCGGCCTTCGCCGCATCCCGCGTCACCACCCCGCGCAACACGCTCCGCCGTTCCGCCTCGATCGCCGGAATCACCCGCTTCCGCGTAATATCGCCGATGCCAACCACCAACCAGTTCACGCTCATGCGTCCCAGCATACCCGACCCGCATCCCCCCGAACGCCCGGCACATCGAACGCCCGGCACATCGTGAGCCTTGGTCACATCTGTCATCTCGACCGAAGCCGAGCCGCCGTATCGTTCGCACAGAGGAGAGCCCCCGCATTCTGCCCCGGCAGCCCGCGCTCACCGACTTTTCGCCTCAACCGCTTTCCTGCGAAACCCGTCTATCCTGTTGAAGACAGTCTGTCGTTTTTGCTTGTCTTTCTTGCTTGTCTTATTTGTTTGTCTTTTCTGTTTGTCTTTTTTTGTTTGTCATTCCCGAAGGGAATCTGCGTTTGTCCTGCCGCAACCTTGCCATGCCCCTCAAACTCCTCCTCGCCCTCACTCTCCTCGCCGCCACCGCCAACGCCCAGGGCTTCGGCACGCTCGACCCCGCTCAACCCACCGGCATCACCGTCCCCCAGATCCTCGAAAAGATGGGCCAGCAGGAGTCCGCCTTCGCCGCCGCGCGCAACGACTACGTCTTCACCCAGGACGTCAGGTTCAACACCATCTCCGACGACACCAACCGCCCCGACGGCGAGTACCACCAGATCACCGACATCTCCTTCGACGCCGCCGGCCGCCGCGTCGAGCACGTCACCTTCGCCCCCCAGAACACCATCGAGCGCGTCATCATGACCGAGAACGACTTCAAGGACATCGAAAAACGCCTGCCCTTCATCCTCACCGCGCCCGAGCTGCCCGACTACAACCTCACCTACCTCGGCCGCCAGCAGGTCGATGACCTCGACACCTACGTCTTCGACTGCGCCCCCAAAACCCTCGTCAAAGGCCGCCGCTACTTCCAGGGCAAGGTCTGGGTCGATCAGCAGGACAACGAGATCGTCCTCATCAACGGCCTCACCGTCCCGCAGGACACCCGCCCCGGCCACGAGGACCTCTCCCCGCCCTACACCACCTACTACCAGCAGATCGACGGCAAGTACTGGTTCCCCACCTACACCAAGGCCGAAGGCATCCTCCACTTCGCCGCACAGCACGGCGCGCTCTCGCAGGACGTCCACGTCCGCACCGTCGTCCGCTACACCAACTACAAACGCTTCAAGTCCAGCGTCACCATCCTCTACAACGGCCAGGCCATCCACAACGACAAGACCCCCGACCAGCAACCCGACGCCGGCCAAGCCGAGGACCCCAACCCCATGAAGACCTCTCCGCCCCCACCCACCAAGCCGCAATAACCACCGCCAAAACACAGAGGACGCCACAAGCTGCATGGCGTCCTCTGCGCTGGCAACGCGCGTAGCCAGCAAGCTACGCCGTGCCCAGGTCTTCTCTACTCTCTATCCCCTATTCCCTAATCCCTGCTCTTACGCCGCCGTCTCATTCTCGAAGTACAAATACTTCCGCCAGTTCGCGTCCGCGCTGCCGATCATCCGCATGATGTGCCGTGACGTATGCAGGCTGAACGGCCGCGGCTCGCGCAGCAGCCGCATCTCCGTCAGCTCATGCAGCATCTGGTTGCCCTTCCGCCGGTTGCAGTCCTTGCAGCACGCCACCAGGTTCTCCCACGTCGACGCGCCGCCCCGCGACCGCGGAATCACATGGTCCAGCGTCAGCTCCGCCGCAATCAGCACCTTCTGGCAGTACTGGCACGTGTTGCGGTCGCGCAGCAGGATGTTCTTCCGGCTCAGCGCCCGCGTCTGGTGCGGAATCCGCCGATACTCCAGCAGCCGGATCACGCTCGGCATCTGCAGGTTCATCCGGTGGGAATGCAAAACAGCCCCCTGCTCTTCTTCCGTCCGCGCAATCCCCTTCAGCACCAGCACCAGCGCCCGCCGCGCGCCGCAGATGTTGATCGGCTCGTAGCTCGCATTCAGCACCAGCACCGGCGTCTGCATCGCCGGCTGCCGAAACACGCCCATCCGTATGTCGATCGCCTCCGCCCGCGCCGTCCCCGGCACCGGGTGAGTCGTATGGTGTCTGTTGCCCGTCCGCTTTGTCCGCCCAGCCTGCATTCCTGCCCTCCGAGTGTTTTTGCGTGTTCCTGCATGTTCCTGCGTGCTCCTGCGTTCTGCTGCAAACCTGCTACCAACCAAAACCTCGTCGCCGCTTCTCGTCCGGCTCGACCAGCCGCTGCAGCGACGACATCGGGAAGAAAAGCGACACATCACGTTCCGGCGGCTGCATCACCGACTGCGCCCGCGCCGCCGTCGCCACCCAGACCTTCGTCGCGCCCGCACGCCGCAACACCTTCGCGCACTCCCGCGCCGTCGCTCCCGTGGTCAGGATGTCGTCGATCAGCAGCACCTCGTGCCCCGCAAACCGCCCCGTCCCCGTCGTTTCGAACGCCCCGCGCACGCTCTCCCGCCGCTGCTTCGGGTCCAGCGCATACAACGGCTGCGTATCTCGCACCCGCACCAGCGCGCCCGTCTCCACCCGCAGCCGCCACGTCGGCTCACTCTTCTTCAACCGCGTCACCGCAGCCTGCGCCAGCAGCAGCGCCTGGTTGTAGCCCCGCTCCCGCTCCCGCGCTTTGAACAGCGGCACCGGCACCACCACCAGCTCAGCGCCCGCATCCTCACGCAGCAGCGCAACCCCCTCCGCCAACCGTTTGCCCAGCAGCAGCTCTGCCAGCCCGCGCCGCCCCTCAAACTTCAGCAGGTGCAGCAACTCGCGCATCTCGTCGTCGTAATCCCCACCCGCCACCGCGCGTTCAAACTGCGGCTGGGCCAGCCGGCACATCGTGCACGCTCCCCCACGCGCCTCCGCAAACCGCAGCGACTCAAACCCCAGCGCCTCCCCACAGCGCGCGCAATACACCTCATCCCGTGACACCGACCTCGCGCCCAACCGCGCCAGGCAATCCTCACAGACCCGCACCGTCCCCACAACCAACACCGGGCCGCCACACAGGCGACACTCCGACGGCATCATCAATACGGCAAGATCGTTAACACCCGTGCGGACAAACCCACCGCAACTTCGAAGCACGCGCGTTACCGCACGCCATCCCTCCGCCCCGCGACCCATGCGTTGCGACGGGCCAGGCGGACCACCACTCCCGAGTTGGAACACCTTCACGCTTTCGCTGCTGAAGACCTACCTACCCGTGGCGCGGGCAAAAGAAGCTCCAGCCCCGCCGTTACGCGCAGTATACCCCTGCCTTGGAAACAGTGCAATCCGCGCAGTCTGCCACCGCGAACTCCGGCGCAGCTACCTCCACAGGGTCTTCACGTCGTACCGGGCCATCACGGGGTCTCTACTGACCAGCGTCAGATTTCTCAACCGCGCCTGCGCGATGAACAGCCGGTCGAACGGATCGCCGTGATGCGGAGGCAGGGCCACAGAGGCAAGAATGTCCGCCCGCTCAATCGCCAGCAGCTTCACCCCGAGGGCTTCAATATCCTGCATAAACTGCGCCACCGAGCTGCCAGCCAGCGGCAAACGGCCCTTGCACGCCTTGTCGGACAACTCCCACACGCTACCCTCGCTCACAAACAACCGGTTCGAAGGGTCTTCGAGAAGTCGAACCAGGGCATCCGGAAGCTCTGCCGGAGTGTACAACGCCCACAACAGCGCGTGGCTATCCAGCAGCAGCTCCATTCCAGCGCTCACCCGATCATCTTCTCTTCAACGTCCCGCTTCCACTCCCGATCGACCTGCTCCAGCTCCTCTTGCGACAGCAGTGGCGCAAACGCCTTTCCCGCACCCAGAACCCTGAACTCCGTCCGCCCGGCGTCTTCGTAATCCGCAGACCACACCAGCCGCAGAGCAGGCTTCTCGGGCAGAGACACCTCCACCACCTCGCCGCTGGTCACCGCGGCGGCAACCTCGTCGTAGTGGTCTGCCACATATTGTGGACTCACGTTCATAGCCTCAGACTAGTCCCGCGCCAGAATCGCCGTCAACGCTCCGCAGGCTATATCCTTGTACGAGAGTGCCCATCGCCGCCACAACCCCGGTCGCCGTCCCCGCCACCCGCCGCTCCACCCTGCTGGCCGACTACGCCATCCTCGTCAAGCCGCGCGTCT
>JAJZFE010000255.1 GCA_021798655.1 Acidobacteriota bacterium
GGACGATGTACTCGCCGCGACTGGGGTTTGCGTATCGTCCGAAGGGAAAGGTATTCAAGGAGACGGTGGTTCGTGGTGGGTACGGAATTAATTACAACACGGGGCAGTATGCGAGTTTTGCCAAGCAGCTTGCGTTTCAGACGCCGTTTGCCGTGACACAGACCAACATTGTGACGGCGGCGAATCTCTCCGGGACGAGCGGGTGTACGCCGGAGAATTTGACGCTGGCGAATGGGTTTGGCTGCTCGACGGTGCCGGTGCAGAACAACTATGCGGTGAACCAGTTTTACCGGCTGGGACATGTGCAGATATGGAACCTGGATATCCAGCGGACGCTGCCACAGGGGATTGTGATGAACGTGGGTTACAACGGGGCGCAGGGTGGCGCGCTGGACATTGTGCGGGCACCAAACCGGACGGTGGGTGGGGTGTTGAACGCGGGGGCGCAGGCGTTCAACTATGAAGATTCGCTGGGGTTCTCGCGGTTCAACGCGTTGAGCGTGAACATGCGAAAGCGATTGCAGAAAGGGATTTCTCTGCAGGCGACGTATCAGTACGGGCACTCAATCGACGATGCTTCTTCGATTGGCGGAAGCACGACGACGGTAGCGCAGAACGATTTGAATCTGGCAGCGGAAGAGGGGAACAGCTCGTTCGACGTGCGACATAAGTTGACGGGTAACTGGGTGATTGAGTTGCCCTTTGGACCAAACCGGGCGCTGTTGGCTACGGGCGGATTCTGGTCGAAGGCGCTGGATGGATTTTCCATCTCTGGCGACTACACGTTTGCTTCGGGCCCTTACTTTACGCCGCACTATGTGGTGACGGTGGCGGAGACTGCAACGGGAAGCAACAACTCGCTGCGACCGGACCGGAACTTTGGGACGCCGATAGCGGGAGCAGGGACGATCCACAACTGGTTCAACGCAGCGGCCTTCTCGGCGCCGGCGGGAGCGTACGGCACGGCGTCGCGTGGGTCGATCGAAGGGCCGGGGACAGTGGCGGTGGATACTTCGTTGTCGCGCACCGTAGCGCTGGGGGATACGCGCTCGTTTGAGGCGAGGGTGACGGCGACGAATGTGTTCAATTCGGTGCAGTACTCGGGGATCGATACGACGTTGAATTCTCCGACGTTTGGGCAGGTGACGAGTGCGGCGCCGATGCGACGGTTGACGGTGCTGGCACGATATCGGTTTTAGACGCAGAGAGCAGGGAGTCGCTGTGAGGAATTCAGATGGGTTGCGAGGGATGATGCGGCGATGGTTGGCGATGACGATGGTTGGGGTGATGGCGGGCTCGCCGGTGACGGGACTGGCGCAGCAGGCGGGCTCGCCGGGGACGTTCACGCTGAAGGTGCAGACGGAGATCGTACTGACGAATGTGGTGGTGCGGGACAAGAAGACCGGTACGGTGGTGAAGGATCTGAAGGCCAGCGATTTTACGATTCTAGAGAATGGGAAACCGCAGCGGCTGGCTAGTTTCGACTACCAGAACGTGGATGAGGCTGCGGTGCTGCATGAGAAAAATACCGTCACTGGAAGAGCTACCGTCGCCGATCTGCTGCAGCGGAATCTGGGTGCGTATGCGGGTGAGTTGCGCGACCATCGTCTGATTGTGATGTTCTTTGACCTGAGCAGTATGCAACCGGAGGACGTGGATCGCGCGGTGGAGTCAGCACAGGAGTATGTGAACAAGAAGATGCAACCGGCGGATCTGGTGGCGCTGGTGAGTATGGCGACGGGCTTGACAATGGATCAGGACTTTACGGCGGACAAGGCGGCGCTGCTGCAGGGCCTGGGCAAGTACAACGGTACCGAGGGGACGGGATTTGCGAATGGCAACGAAGGCGGGTCATCCGGTGGGACTGCGGACGATGGGTCAAGCTTTACGGCGGACGACAGTGAGTACAACGCGCTGAACACCGACCGTGAGTTGTATGCGATTCGCACGATTGCGCGGAGCCTGGAGCGGGTGGATCAGCGGAAGAGCCTGTTGTACTTCAGCGGTGGGCTGACGCGGCAGGGCGTGGAGAATCAGGCAAGTATGCGCACGGCGACCAATGCGGCGGTGCGGGCGAACATGGCGATCTATAGCGTGGACTCGCGCGGGCTGCAGGCTTTGCCGCCGGTGGGCAATGCGGCAACTGGAAGCCTGCGAGGAACGGCTGCGTACAGCGGCGGGGCGATGCAGAGCAATCTGGATGCGAATTTTGGATCGCAGGAGGTGCTGGGGACCTTGGCGACGGATACGGGAGGGAAAGCATTCTTCGATTCCAATGATTTTGCAACGGTGTTCCAGCAGGTGCAGCATGACACGGAGGCGTATTACATTCTGGGATTCCGCTCGACGAATGTGGCGCGGGACGGGAGCTATCGTCATCTGACGGTGAAGCTGAACCGAAGCGATGTGAAGCTGGACTATCGGCCGGGATACTATGCGCCTGCTGACTTTCAACATGCGAAGACGGAAGACCGCGAGTTGCAGTTGACGGAGCAGTTGCGGAGCGATCTGCCGGCGACGGACGTTGCGGTGTATCTGCAGGCACTGTACTTCCGGATGGAGGACAACCGCTACTTTGTGCCAGTGTCGTTGATTGTTCCGGGGTCGCAGATTCCGTTTTTGAAGAATGGTGATCGGGAGAAGGCGACGCTGGACATTGTGGGACAGGTAAAGAACGCACAGGAGATTCCGGTGGGGAATGTTCGGGAGACCGTGAAGCTGTCGGTGGATGCGACCCAGCAGGTGCAGCGGAAGAATATCCAGTATTCGACTGGGTTTACGCTGGCTCCGGGTCGATACCACTTGAAGTTTGTGGTGCGCGAGAATCAAACGGGACAGATGGGAAGCTTTGAGACGGATCTGCTGGTGCCGGACCTGAAGAAGAGTCCGCTGAAGCTGAGCTCGATCTTACTGTCGAGCCAGCGGAGTGTGAACTTGGCGAAGAGGGCAACGAGTCCTCTGGTGCAGGATGGGCTGGAGTGGATTCCGAATGTGCCGCATGTGTTTCGTCAGGACCAACATCTTTATTTTCTGTATGAGGTGTATGACCCGGCGCGGCAGAAGAGCGGGGCGGCGGTGGCAGCTTCGCCGGGACTGGTAAGGCGGGAGAGCGGTCCGGTGCGAGTGCTGACAAGCATTGAGTTTTTGACTGGTGGCGTGAAGGTGTATGAGACCCCGATGGTGGAGGCGACGACGATCAACACTCCGGAACGGGGAGCGGTGGCGTTTCAGTTTGATGTGCCACTGGCGCAGTTGAAGGCGGGAAGCTATGTGTGTCAGGTGAACGTGATTGACGATGCGGGGGGGAGTTTCAGTTTTCCGCGGATGGCGCTAGAGGTGAGGGGCAGTGGGGCAGGAGTTGCGGCGACAGGCTTGCATTGAGTAGGTTAGCTGGCCGGGCTTGACAATCTCTGATGACGAGAGAATAGTGTTGGCCAACACCCGTCAGGGGGTTATGCCATGTGCACTCTTGGTGTTCGTCTCACTTCCCTTCTCCCCGTTCTGCTGATTGTTGGCGTTGCATTTTCCACTTTGTCTGGCCATGCACAAGGCTTGTCTGAGCTGAAGTCTGCCCGCGAGTTGGCGCATGAGAGCGATGACTGGAAAGCGATCGCTCTTCATCTGCCTGATCCAGCGACGGCTCCGGTACAGGTGCTGGAGCTGCAAGGGGATGTGCTGCGGGCACGGCGATTTCCGGAAGATGCGCTGGACTATTATAACTACGCGATACAGCGTGGTGGCGACCTGGAGCGGCTGCTGAAGAAGATTGGCGTGGCGCAACTGGAGATGCACAATATTGTGCTGGCACGGCTGTATTTTGCGAAGGCGGTGAAGCTGCGCAAGAACGATGCCGAGGCATGGAATAACCTGGCGGCGGTGGAGTATCTGCAGCGGCAGTATGCTTCGGCTGTGCATGACTACCGGCGGGCAGTGAAGTTGCAGGGGCGGTCGGCGGTGTTCCATT
>JAJZFE010000483.1 GCA_021798655.1 Acidobacteriota bacterium
AGGTGGAGAGAACTTCTTCGGTCTGCTCGGAGGTCTTGCCCGCGGCGAGTTCCTCGACGGCGATGGCGTGGACGCGCGCGTGCTGGCGGATGTCCAGCGTCTGCAGGTAGAGCCCGAAGGTGCGAACGGCGAGGACGAGCGGGTCGATGAAAAGCTCAGCCAGCCGTGCGCCTTCGTTTTCGGCGAGCGAGTCGCGCAACAGCGTGAGGTCTTCAAGCATCTCGCCGGCGTTGCGATAGCGCGGCAGCGTGGCCGTGGTGGAGAGCATCAGGTTCCGCAGCATGATGGACGGCGGAGTTCCGCCGAGGCGCAGCGTGATGCAGGCGAGCTGCAACCGGACGGCCTCGGTGGGCAGACGATCGGAGCTTTGGATGTGCGTGAGGTAGCTGTCGAGCCGCGCACGCAGTGCGGCTGAGATCGGTGCCTGGCGCGTGGAGGAGCCGAGCTGCTCGAAGAGGTTCGAGAGGGCGGCCAGGTAGTAGTCGAGCAGCAGCTCGCGAGACATGCTGAGCGACTCCGCCGTGGTGGCTGCGGTGACGAAGGGGTTGCCGTCGCGGTCGCCGCCGATCCAGCTGCCGAAGCGCACCATGATGGGAAGCTGCGGGAGCGTGGTAGGGGCTGCGGGCGTGGTTGCAGCCGCAAACGACAGATACGGAGGTCTCTGCAAGCCGGTCTCGGCTCCGTCCGCAAAGAGCGCGGACTCCGGTCGAGGTGACGACTCTTCGTTGGGCGGGAACTCGGCGTCGAGCGCGCGGGCGATCTCGGTGTAGAGGGCGGGGAGCGTGGCGAAGAGCGAGACCTCGTAGTAGTCGAGGGCCATGCGGATCTCGTCGCGGACGGTGGGCCGGGCGGAGCGGACGTCGTCGGTCTGCCAGAGCGCGGTGATCTCGGCGAGGAGGTTGTCCTGGATGGCATCGAGTTCGGCAGCAGGCAGCGGGATGTTGTCGAGCGTTTCGAGCAGGTCGGAGATGCGACGGCGCTTGAACATGACGCTGCGACGCGCGACCTCGGTGGGATGCGCGGTGAAGACGGGCGTGATGCAGATGCGCGCGAGCAGGGCCAGCGCTTCCTGCCGGGTGCGGCCGGACTCGCGCAGGCGGCGGAGCGTGCCGCGCAGGCTGCCACGCTGCGGCGGAGTGTTGGCGTCGAGGCGGGAGGCGCGGCGGCGGCGCTTGCGGTGGTTCGTTTCGGCGAGATTGCTGAGCTCGAAGTAGAAGGCGAAGGCGCGCGCGAGCCGGTAGGCGGTGGTGGGGTCGGCGGCAGCGGCGTGGATGAGCGCCTGTGCGGCATCGAGCTGCTTGAGCGCGGCGGGCAGGTCGGCGCGGCTGTCCGCGTCGCGGCGTGCGATGGCGGTGCGGCGCAGGGACTCCACGGTATTGAAGAGCGCATCGCCGGCCTGCTCGCGCAGCACCTGGCCGAGCAGCGTACCGAGCGAGCGGATGTCGCGGCGCAGCGGCAGTTCTTTCGCCTCGCCGGAGCGGGCTTCGAGTTCGGCGAGTCGTTCAGTCCAGGTGGACGGTGTCCAGAGAGAAGGCATTGCCTACCATTCTAAGGGACGCACGCATGAAGATGGCATGAGGGATTAGCAGGCAGTGGAGATGGCGGCGAGCTCGCCGGGCTGGTCCGGCTCTGTCCAGAGCAGGACGCACTGTGGCAGCGAGAGAATGTAGATCAGCACGAACCAGGCCAGCGCGGGACTACGAGTGAAAAGCCACGCGGAGTTCACATCCAGCGTAAAGCCGTAGAGAATAAGGGCCGGGCAGAGCGTCCAACGCAGAATGCGGTAGGCGGTGTAGTGGGCGAAGTTGCGCCGCTCGCGTTCGCGTTCGTCGAGCGGCGACCATGACGCGCCAAACCAGCTGGCGAAGGGACGCCGCCCCTCAAGATTCAGCGTGGTTAGATCGCTGGGCTCGGCGATGTTGTTCTCCTCATATAGCTTGACCGGGCCGCCGACTCTGATGCCGCCGAGCACGCCGCCGATGGTCAACGTCTGCATGAAGAGAACGCCTGCCGTGGAGCCCCGCCAATGCCACAGCGCCAAACCAACGAACGCAAGCACGAGAAGGTAGTACAGCACGACCAGCGTGCGGCGCTGGCGACAGGTGCGTAGTGGCATTCCGAGGAAGCTGGTCTGCTCGATCACGAGGCGGCTCCTTGCAGGTGAGGGTCAATTGAGGTCGATGTCCGGCTCGGTCCAGAGGATGATGGCGGCAGGCAGCGTGATCGCCATCATGGTTGCGGCGAGCGCGACAGCGAAGATGATCTGCGAGAGTAGAGGCGGCGAGACCCACGGCCAAGGGTGGCTGGCGATGGCGCTAAGAGTCATTACCGTCAAAAGTGCGAGGCTGAGCGGTTGGTAGGCGCGGTAGTGAGCGAGATCGCGTCGGGCAAGTTCGCGCTCGTCGTTACGCCAAGCGGAGTCTTCGGGTGTGGCGGCGGAGAGCGGGTCGAGTTGGAGACGCACCATACTGACCATCGGTGCGTCGGGCAGCGGAGGCTTGTTCGGAAACGGCTTGATGAGACCCCCGCGACCTTGCCAGCCGAAGATCAGCAGCATGAACGCCATCGTCCCGTAGACAGCATACGTGTAGAGATACGGCGCGGAATGGATGAAGGCGACAGTGATTCCGCAGATAGCCGCGAGCACCAGATATGCGCTGAAGATAAATTTGCGGCGCGCGCTGCGACGCTGCATGGAGATACCAAAAACGCTGTAGCTGGACGTCATCGGGCGCTCCTTTTTGTGGCTGGCTTGCTCACTGCAGGGCTGGCGGCCCCGTAGAGCGTTTCGCTGAGAGGCTTGAGGGGATCGCGGGAGAAGATGGCCTCGACAGGCAGGCCAAAGTAGGCACCAAGGTCAAGCGCGAGCGTGAGCGAGGGGCTGTAGTCGCCGCGTTCGAGGAAACCGACAGTCTGCACATTGATGCCAACAGCGTCGGCAAGCTCCTGCCGCGAGAGGCTGCGTTCGGCGCGAAGGACGGCGATCCGATTGTAGAGTTCGTTTGCCATAGCCACCGATGTATTGCCTATACGCAACATACGCTTGCGAGGATGCAGTGTCAAGCGAGTCTGCGTTTTTTTGAGGGAGCGTCGATGCGAGATGCAGGGTCCGTTCGCTGCGCTGCGGGATGACAAGCCAAAGAACGGCGTCGTTGTGATAGAGGCTCTACTCGCGAGCGGCGGAGTAGACCGAGAGCAGCGCGTGGGCGGCGGTGAGCAGCGGGGCGGCAACGCTGTGGGTGCGGCCGCGGGCGATCATGTCGCCGAGGATGTGGTCGGCTTCAACGGGTGCTCCGCGCATCATGTCGCGGAACATGCTGGCGGTGAGCGGCGAGTCGGGCTTGAGCAGGCGCGCGGTGGTGTGTTCCAGAAAGGGCGCGGGCGTGGGGTAGCCGCAGGCGGCGGCGATGGCGGCGGTCTCGCCGAGAATGGCGCGTGCGGTTTGGAGTCCGCTGGGCGTGCTGACGGCCTGCCCGATGCTGCCGCGCAGCAGACACGTGGTGGCGCCGAGAGCGGCGAGGAAGACCCACTTGCTCCACATGAAGGCGAGGATATCGGGCTGAAGTTTGGCTTCGAAGCCTGCGTTGGAGAGTTCGGCTTGGATCGCTTCGATGCGCGGAGTGATTTGCTGATCGCGTTCGCCGAAGTTGAGGTCGTGGAGCGCTTCGAAGGAGTGGATGCGGCCGTCGGCGTCCACGTCGGCGACGATGCGGGTGCTGCCGCCGAGCACGCGCGCAGGGCCGAAGCGGGCGTCGAGTGCATCGAGGTGTGCCATGCCGTTGAGCAGCGGCAGGATGACGGTATGCGGCCCGACTGCGGGGGCGAAGTCGTCCATCGCCGCGGTGAGCGAGTAGGCCTTGGTGCTGAGCAGGATGAGGTCGAAGGGCTCGGGGTGCGCGGCGAGGTCTGCGGCGAGAAGTAGTTGTGGCTGAGCCACATCGACGTTGCCCTGCGGGCTGATG
>JAJZFE010000099.1 GCA_021798655.1 Acidobacteriota bacterium
CGCATCCTCGCCGCGCAGGATCACCTCTTTGCACGGCGCGTTCTTCGCGCTGATGGTCTTCGGAAAGTAGCCGCCCACTTCGGCGAGCATCGGCAGCAGCTTCAGCTTGTCCAACATGCCGGTCGGTGCGACGGGATGAATCAGCGCCTCGATGCGCCCGGCGATCTCGTCGAGCGAGTTCACCTCAAGCGCCATCTGCATCCGCCGCGTGCTGCCAAACTGGTTCATCAACACACGCGCGCCGGGGTAGCCTGCCACGTTTTCAAACAGCAGCGCAGGGCCGCCGGCCTTCGCGCTTCCCTTGCCTGACTTCGACGCGCGATCGGCGATCTCCGCCATCTCCAGGATCGGCGAAACCTCCGCCGTCACACGCTTCAACTCGCCGGCTTTGTCCAGCGCCTTGATCCAGTCCCGCAAACTTTCGTATGCCACGTTCCGTGCCTCGTCTCTTCGCTACCGCAATGCTACAGGTGCTCCTGCTAAATCTTCCAGTACCACTTTTTATGCCACAGCCACACGTTCGGCAGAAAGCATACGGCAACAAAACTGATTGCAAAGGCCAGCGAGGTCCACTCGTTCGAGTGGTGCGGCGCAAACAGGTGCACATACGTCCATCCCCACACGGTGTACGGCCCGGCATGGAAGAACAGCGCCGTCTTCACCAGCACCGCCGACACCGTGTATGCAACGATCGCATTGGAGCCGAAGACGAACCACGGCCACGTTGCAGCGCGCAGCCAGCGCGGCCAGGGCTGCGGCTGCTCGTCCGTCAGCGTGGCGAAGATCGCCAACAGCATCGCTGCGATGCCTGCGGCCAGCAGCACATAGCTGGACGTCCAAAGATTCTTGTTGATGGGAAACCACACCGACCAAAGCTCGCCCGCGAGAAACGCTGCCAACCCCGCGCCCGCGAGATACAGGTTCGCCATCCGCGCGGAAATCGTCGCGTGCTCCTGCCGCGTGGCGCGCAGCCACATGCCCGCGAGCGCGCCGAGCAGCGTGGTGCCGACCGCCGGCAGCGTGCTCAGCAGGCCTTCGGGATCACGCGTTACACGATACAGCGATCCCGTATGCAGCCAGCGCTGCGTCCAACCCACCACCATGCGATCGATCCACGAGGTCAGATTGTTGTTGGGGTCCATGAACGCGATCTGGTGTCCTGGCGTTCCGAGCCCAGGCACCGGCACCCAGCGCAGCAGCACCCAGTAGCCCAGCAGCAGCGTTGCGACGATGGCCGCCACAACCCACGCCTGTCGCCGCATCCGCATCGTCGCCAGCAACACCAGACCGGCCAGCAGCGAGCACTCCGCAATGCGCGGCAGCACGCCATAGAAACGCATTCCCCACCAGTGCATATGCGGAAAGAAGTCCAGCACAAACGTAAGCAGCAGCAGCTTGCCCGTGCGTGCGAACAGATGCCCCGCAAGCGATCCGCGACAATCGCCCTTCGCCGCACGCGATGCGAAGCTGAAGACCATCGACACGCCCACCAGAAACAGAAACGTTGGGAAGACCATGTCGGTGATCGTCCAGCCGTTCCACTCGGCGTGGTCCAGCGGACGAAAGACGCGGTTCCAGTCGCCGGGGTCGTTCACCAGAATCATCAGCGCGATGGTGATTCCGCGCAGCAGATCGATAGCCAGCACCCGCTGCGGGGCCCTGGTCATCGTGAAGGTGCGGGTAGGTGCGGCCGGAGCGGCCAGGGTGGCAGACATTGTTAACATCATCTCCTGAACTTGCAGGTCAGCGCCAGATGAGGCACTTCAAGTTCGATGCAGAGATGACTGCCTGCGTCTACGACTAAACCGTCTCCACCACATCCACCGGATAGCCCGCGTCCTTCCAACCCTGCAGTCCTCCGCGCAGTGGCCGCACGCGCTTGATGCCCATACGCCGCAGGTCCATCGCCACCTTCGCGCTGGTCTCTTCGCTGGGGCAGGTGCAGTACAGCACGATGTCGCGATCGCCAGGGATCAACTCGCGTCGCTTCTTCAGGTCTTCCGGCCCGATGCGTAGAGCGCCCGGCAGCACCAGCGGGTCGCTGAGCACGTCGAGCGGGTGCCGCAGGTCGACGATGAACGGCCGCTCTTCGCCCGCCGCGAGTGCCTCTTCAATCAGCGCCATCAGGGCTTCAGGCTCCAGCCTCATGCCGCGCAGTTCGCGCCGGAACTGGCGCCGCTTCCACAGCCTGTAACCCACCAGCCCAACCACCCCGGTCAGCACCAGCGGCACCGCTCCGTGGCGCAGCATCCGGAAGAAGTCCTCACTGTGCTTCGCGAGGTCGCCAAAGAACCGTCCTGCAAAGAGCCACGCGCCGGCCCACAGCAGCGTGCCCATCATGTCATAGGCGACGAACTCCGCATACGCGATGCCCGCCTGCCCTGCAATCGGCGCAGCCACCGTGCTCAGGCCCGGCACGAACTTGGCAAACAGCAGCGTGAACGCGCCGCGCCTGGTCATCGTTCCCTGCGTCTTCGCGACGCACGTCGTCGACTCCAGCGAAAACCGGCACAGCAGATCGAGTATCTTGCGGCCGTAGCGTCGTCCCAGCCAGTACCACGCCGAGTCGGACAGAAGACAAGCCAGCAGAATCAGCGGCAGCACGTACGCGATGTGCAGCCGATGCGCCGCACTCATCGTGCCGGCGGCCAGCATCACCGGCAGGCTGGGAATCGGCACACCGGCCTGCTCAATCAGCACCCAGCCGAAGAGTAATGAGTACGCGTGATGTTCGAACAACCGCAGCAGCGAGACCATAGCCGCCTCTCTTCCCAATCAACCCACCGTGTACTCATACGATGTTCGCACCAAAGCATCGGTTGCGGAAACCTTCCTTCAGCCGTCCATCGCTGCAAAGCAAACGGGCGAAGCCGTATGGCCTCGCCCGCTTCCCTGCTGCCCGCGAACTTACTGCTTCACGCGGACCGTCGGCTCCACGCTCATGCCGATGCGCAGCGCGTCGTCCTTGTTCTCGTTCTGCAGATCGGTGAAGTCGATGCGGACGGGGATCCGCTGCACCACCTTCACATAGTTGCCGGTCGCGTTCTCCGGCGGAAACAGGCTGAGCGACGAGCCTGTCGCGCCGCCGATCTGCGTCACCTTGCCGGTGAACTTGCGGCCGCCAAGTGCGTCCACCTTCACCTCGACCGTCTGCCCCGGCTTCATCTCGGAGAGCTGCGTCTCCTTGAAGTTCGCCGTGATCCAGAGGTTCTGCAGCGGCACAATCGTCACCAGCGCCTGGCCGACGCTGAGGTTCTCGCCGACCACCACGCTCTTCTTGCTTACGATGCCGTCTTCCGGTGCAACGATCTTGCAGTACGTCAGGTCGAGCTTCGCCTGATCGACCTTGGCCTGTGCCTGCGCGACGGTTGCCTTCGCAGCTTCGGCAACGGCTGCCTGCACCATCACCTGCTGCGGGCCGTTCTTGCGCGATTGCGCCTCGGTAGAGCTGGCCTGCGCGAGCCGCTGCTGCGCGATGGTCACGGCATCCTGCGCCGCCTTCGCACTGCGCTGCGCCTCGTCGAGCGCGGCCTGATCCGCCGTCGCCACCGCCACGGCAGCATCAAACTGCTGCTTGGAGATCACGTCCTTGGCCACCAGCGGCGTGTAGCGATCCACGTCGATCCGGGCCTTCAACGCCGAAGCCTTCGCCTGGTCGATGCGCGATTTGGCAGCCTGCGCCTGCGCCTCGGCCTGCTGCACCTGCGCCTCCATCCCCAGCACATCCGAGCCGGAGGTCGAGAGCTGCGTGCGCACGTTCACATCCGTGATAGGCACGTTCACCGTCGCCTGGTCGTACTGCGCCTGCGCTGCGGCAAGGTTCGCCTCTGCCTGGTCCAGACCCACCTGGTAGTCGGTCGGGTCCATCTCCGCGATTACGTCGCCCTTGTGGACCACCTGCTCCTCTTCGACATCGACCTTGATCACCTGCCCCGCGACACGCGAGCTG
>JAJZFE010000494.1 GCA_021798655.1 Acidobacteriota bacterium
ATGTCTTCGGCGGGTTGAACGTGGGCACCTACAACCTGAAGGTAATAGCCAAGGGATTCCAGGGCTACACCAAGACGGGGATCCGGGTCGATATTTCGATGACCGTGGCCTCGAATGTTCAGTTGTCAGTCGGCGCGGATACGCAGGTGGTCACGGTGACCGCAGATGCGCTCCAGGTGCAGGCAGACTCGAATATGGTGAGCACGCTGATCAGCGGCGACCAGGTGACGGAACTGGCGACGGAAAACCGGAACTTTGCCGCGCTGGCTGCTCTCGGCCTGGGCGTCAGCTCCGCGTTGCCCTCGAACAACACTCCGACCTCGGTAGCATCGAGCTTCAGCATCAGCGTGAACGGTCTGCGCGAAAGCCACAATATCTGGCTGATCGACGGCGGCGAAGCGGATGATCGCGGCGGCGGCGGCGGCGCGGACGTTATGCCCTCGATGGATGCGATTGCGCAGTTTCAGGTCATGGCGAGCAACTATCCGCCAGACTACGGTATCTCTTCCGGCGCTACCATTTCGATGGCCCTGAAGAGCGGCACCAGCAAGTTCCACGGAGAACTGTACGAGTTCAACCGCAACAACATCTTTGACGCCAACAACTTCTTTGGCAAATACAACGGAGCTAATACGCCAGTTCCCGCGCTGCACGAGAACATCTTCGGCGGCAACCTGGGCGGACCTCTGTTCATTCCCCACGTCTACAACGCGGACAGGCAGAAGACGTTCTTCTTCTTCAACGAAGAGTCTCGTCGCATCATCCAGGGTAGCCAGCCGAACCTTGAGGAAGTGATCCCGAACGCGGATCGCCCTCAGGCCGGTACACCGCTTGTGTATGTGGCCCCGGCTTACGCGCCGGGCACGAAGATCACGGTCCCGACGGTAGCCGATCCGGCCTATACGGCGAAGGAGACGGCGGCCGGTCTGACGCCCGGTCAACCCTTCCCGAACAACACCATTCCGGCGAGCATGATCGACCCGAACGCGGTGATCTACTATGCTTCTCCGCTGGTGCCAACAGTAAATACCAACGGCGACCAGAATACGACGTCGGTCTCGAACCCGGTCTATGTGCTGGAAGAGGTTGCCCGAGTTGATCACAAGATCAGCGACAAGTGGCAGATTCTGGGCCACTACATTCACGATGCGGTGACTCAGGGCTACCCGGATGCCGATCTGGGCTGGAACTGGGAGTCGTACAACTCGGTATCGAGCACGCTGAGCAACCCATCGAACAGCGCCGCCATCAAGATCAGCGGCAACCTGACGCCAAACCTGCTGCTGGAAGCAACGATGAACTATGATGGCAACATCATCAACATCGTCAATAGCAATGTTGCGGACTTCCCCAGCGGCTGGACGGTGTCGGCAAACAAGCTGTTCAACAACGGCAGCCCGCAGTTTCCCGGCGTGAACTGGAACGGCCCGGCATACAAGTCCGAGCAACTTGGCTACGGCACGTGGCACAACGCCGCCGAGGATTACGATCCGAAGGTGGACATTTCGTACACGCGCGGCAAGCATGAGATCAAGTTCGGCTTCGGCTACAACCGCTATACCAAGAACCAGCAATTGCAGGCGGATCCGGAAGGCGACTACAGCTTCTCGGCCAACCAGAGCGGCGACGCCTGGCAGAGCATGACGCTGGGCCTGGCCCAGAGCTACTCCGAGGCGGAGGCATTGCCGACACGTCACTATGTCAACCAAACGACTTCGGTCTACGCCTTTGACAACTGGAAGGTCAGCTCGAAGTTGAATCTGCAGCTTGGTTTACGCTACGACGCTCTGCCCCATGCGTGGGAGCGGAACAACGACATCTCCAACTTCGATCCCTCGCAGTACCTGAACATCGCTCCGATCTTCAATGCGGATGGGTCGATCAACCCCAGCAGCACGGGAGTAGCCACACTTCCTGGCTTCTCCACCGCGTTCTACCTGAACGGCATGGTATTCCCTGGGACCAACGGTACGCCGCATGGAGTGGTCAGCAACGACTACAACACGCTGCAGCCGCGCGTGGGCTTCTCGTATGACATAATGGGTAATGGGAAGACGGTTCTCCGCGGCGGCTTCGGAACATTCTATGAGCGCATGCAGGGCAATGACATCTACAACATTGCCAACAACGCGCCCTTCCAGTCGGTTCCGAACCTGAACAACGTCTACTTCAGCAACCCGCATTGCTCGTGGGCCTCCGCAACCAGCGCTTGCTTAAGCTCGACCAACCTGCCCATTCTGCCGAACGGGCTGACCAACCTGGATACCACCTACAAGGCTCCAGCGGTTGCTCAGTACAGCCTGGGCATCCAGCATGAGCTGGCTCCTTCGGTGATCTGGACCATCCAGTATGTGGGCAACGTTGCGTGGCATCAGAACATTGAGCGGAATATCAACAACTTCCCGCTGAACACGCCAGACAGCATCCGTAAGGCCGCAGGCCACGGCTCGCTGACCAACAATGGCAACGCCAACGCCTACCGTTCCTACGCGGGCTACGGCGGCATCAACCAGGAAGAGAACACCACCAACAGCAACTACAACGGCTTCCAGACGGAGATTCGCCTGCAGGACAAGTGGGGGCTCTCCGGCGCGATCGATTACACGTACTCACACACGATCGATCTGACCTCTGGAGACCTGGCGGGAGTCAGCAACCCTTACAACCTGCGCTACGACAAGGGCGGCGACACCACCTATGATCGGCGTCAGATTCTTCAGGCGAACTATATCTACAAGCTGCCGATCTTCAACAAGGGATCGGGACTTGCGCACGACGTCCTGGGCGGATGGGCACTGGCGGGCAACTGGATTATAGAGTCCGGTCTGCCCTTCAGCGCGGGCCTCTCGACCTCGACCGATCTGATCGGCCTGGGCGGCGGCTACACCAACCGCGCAGATGTGGTGGGCAAGATCAACTACCACAAGAAGGTGAGCGACTGGTTCAGCAACCCGAAAACCGATGGCGGAGCTGATCCGCTGGCGGTGCCGGTGGCTGGCTATTCTGGCGGTCCCAACCTCGGCTTCGGTAACGGTCGCAAGGATACGTTTATCGGACCGGATCGGGTAGACTTCACCACTTCACTCTACAAGAGCTTCGCCATCAACGAGCGCGCTCACGTCGAGCTTCGCGCGGAAACCTTCAACACCTTCAACCACGCTGAATTCTCTAACATTGATTCCAACGAAGGTGACGGCACCTATGGTACGGTGACTGGTGCCCATGCTGGCCGCGTGATGGAGTTCGGCGGCAAGTTCGTCTTCTAAACGCAACTCCAACCCTGGCGCTGCGGAGTGATCCTCCGCAGCGCCATTTTTTTATGCCTGATCGAGTTCACTTCGCAGTGTGCAAGGGGGATTGAGCCTTGCGGCAGGCGGAGAGTATTCTGAAGTTTTGAAGCTGGAGAGAAGCTGGAGAATCGAGTCGTGCGGAGAGCTTTCGTTGTCGTAGTGTGCGGTTGCCTGCTGGCGCTGGGCAATTTGGCTGGCCGGGCACAGAGTGGGCTGCCTGCTGGCGGGGTACTGGCCGGAGGGCTGCACGATCCGGTGACGCCTGCGGTCGAGCGCGCACTGGCGCTGGCCAGAGAAGGCAAGACGCAGGAGGCAATCGCGGCGTGGCAGGGAGTGGTCCAGGCGCAGCCGCGCAACGGCCAGGCGTATGCGCAGATGGGGTTGCTGGAAGCGCGCCTGGGCCGGTTCGACGCGGCGGCAGGGGACTATCGCAAGGCGGCGTCGATCGAGCCGGGGATTCCGGGGCTTCCACTGAACCTGGGTCTGGCGCTGTTCAAGGCTGGCCGGTTTGCAGAGGCGGAGACGGTATTTCTGCGGGAATTGAAGGAGCATCCTGGCGACCAGCGGCTGACCATCCTGACCGCGATGTCCTATTACGGGGAACATCGTTACGCACAGGCGATTCCGTATCTGAAGGAGGCTACG